>JBBQEE010000036.1:0-7596 GCA_038320375.1 Candidatus Nanopelagicales bacterium | reverse complement strand
ATTCTCTTTGATTTGGCAACTGCTAAAGAGCCGATACGTCCTTCACGAGTTACTTATGTACGCTTAAACGTGCAGGATCATATTAATCGCGGCTTACGTCATGTGGCCTACCTCGGTTTACGGAGGCTTGGCTTAGTTTATAGATGGCTCCACCCCCATATTGTGGTTCAGGTGACACGGCAAGCGCCTCCAGTTTGGGGTGAAGAAACTATTGCTAAAGATTTACATTTACTTATTAAAGGTGATCAGCGCTTTGAACATTTAATCGCAGGTGCCTCAGAAAACTATAAACGTCGTCGCGCTGAAATAGCAGAAGCAGCGTATGGTGAACTAATAGAGGTGATTAAAAGAAAATGAAATTCCGGGACTGGATTAAAAAAACGCCGGTGGGGCGATTAGTTTGGCGTCTCATTATTGGCGCAGTCGGCGGAATTATTACAGTTATTGGTGCAGTTGCTCTGGTTGGCCCTGGTCCTGGAATTTTAATTGTCTTGGCAGGACTCGGAATTTTGGCAACAGAATTTGCATGGGCAGCACAAGTAATGGTTCACACGCGAACATATGCGCAGAAAGCGGCCGATAAAGCCGGAATTCCTAAATGGGCGCAATTAGCACTAGTTGCGATTGGCGCAGTTACTTCAATAATTGTAATTCTCTATCTTCATTCAGCTGGAAAACTTTAAGTAATTTCTCAAGTCACGCGTGAATCAGAAGTTGATATCTCTTCATATTTTTTAGTAGCAACTAAATTTCTGATTCGCTCGAATCCATCCCAAACTTCAACATACGATGTTGGTAATGGAGATATGGCTAATCGAATTGAGTTGGGTGTTCGATAGTCAGGAATTACATCTGCAAACTGGCGCAGCGCCACACAAATACGTGCCGCCTCAGGATGTCCTAATGAGATATGCCCACCGCGCATTTGCGGATCTCTAGAAGTTAATAGTGTGAAACCAAGTTCAGATAACCAAGCGTCATAAAGTTGAATCATCATCTCAGTTCCAATTGCCGCCTTCTCAGAAATTGCACCGATGCCAGCATCTTTAATCATGTTGAAGGCACTTTGAATGCAACGCAATCCAATTATTGAAGGACTCGCAATCTGGAATCCTCGAATACCTGAGGCGCGATCAAAAAGCGGTCCCATCTCAAATTGTTCTCCTTGTGCGAACCAACCTTGGATCGGAACTTGAAGCTCAGCTTGAACGTTCTTATTTACATATAGCCAAGCAGGAGCACCTGGTCCAGAATTTCCATATTTGTATGTACAACCGACTGCAATATCAACTCCGTTAGCATCAAAATCCATTTCAATGGCACCAACTGCATGGCTGGCATCCCACAACAAAAATGCACCATGTTTACGGACTAAGTTAGTTAAAGATTTAATGTCATTACGTGCGCCAGATCGATATTGAATAACTTCGAGAGTAACGAGAGCTACATCGTCATTTAGATACTTGGAAAGTATTTCAGGGGTAATTCTTTCAAATTTAGATTCACCAGCTGATTCATTATCAATCATTACTAAATTAAGCCCTAGTTGTTTTGCAATTCCATCAAGAATGTAACGATCGGTTGGAAAATTAGCCGCATCAGTGATGATTGTTTTTCTTCCGGGGCGAGCACTAATTGCGGCAAGAGCTAGCTGGTAGAAATTAATTGATGTTGTATCGCAAGCTAAAACTTGTCCTGGCCCTGCTCCTAACGTCGAACTTCCGATCAAATCCCCAGTTGGTTGAGCCTCATCAACCCAATGACCCCAACCAGTGACAACTTCTGGGCCCCACTCATTTTCCATAAAAGTATTAACTGCTTCAATTGTATTTTTAGGAAGTCGCCCAAGGGAGTTTCCATCTAAATAACAGATATTTGGATCACTAATCACGAACTGAGAACGGAATTTTGCAAGTGGATCTCGAGAATCTAGATCAAGGGCGAATTGGCGGTCAGTAGCTTTCATAGTTCAAAGGTACGCTCTCCCATCGTGGCACGCAATCTTGTAAATATCGAAGAGGTCTCAAAAGCCTTTGATATTAGAGCCCTGCTGGAAAGAGTTTCACTTGGTGTTTCTGAAGGTGATCGCATTGGAGTTGTGGGCTGTAACGGTTCTGGAAAAAGTACTTTAATGAAAGTAATTGCAGCTGTTGAAAATCCAGATTCGGGACGAGTTACAAAAGCAAATAGTGTAAAAATTGGATTACTTTCACAAGTTGATAAAGCAGATCCAAATGCAACAGTAGGTGATGTTGTTTTAGGAGATAAAGCAAAACATGAATGGGCTAGTGATTCTGGGATCCGTGAAGTCTTTACTGGACTTTTTGGTGGCTTCGATGATCACCTCTTTGAGCGTACATTCTCAACTTTATCGGGTGGCGAAAAGCGACGAGTTGGATTAGCGAAGTTATTAATTGATGATCTTGATCTGATACTTCTTGATGAACCTACAAACCACCTTGATGTTGAAGGCGTAGATTGGCTTGCCAAACATTTGAATCAAAGAAAAAATTTAGCAGTTTTGGTCATCACTCACGATCGTTGGTTTCTTGATGCAGTCACCGATCGCACATGGGAAGTCGTTGGTGGAAAAGTTGAAGAGTATGAAGGCGGTTATTCAGCCTTTGTATTAGCCAAAGCCGAACGAGCACGCCAATCAAGTGCCATGGATGCGCGCCGAAATAACTTAATTCGTAAAGAATTAGCGTGGCTACGTCGTGGTGCACCTGCTCGAACAACGAAACCAAAGTTTCGAGTAGATGCTGCAAATGTACTGATCGCTGAAGAGCCGGCACCACGTGATCAAGGAGAACTTTTAAAGTTTGCCCGCAACAGACTTGGTAACACAGTTTATGAGGCTCACCATGTACAAATTCGTGCAGGCGAGAAGGAGTTAATTGACGATTTGTATTGGAACGTTGGACCCGGGGACAGAGTTGGAATTGTTGGAGTGAATGGCGCTGGAAAAACAACGCTCATGCGTACTCTCGCCGGCCAAGTACAACCATTTGCTGGAAAACTAGTTACTGGAGTTACAGTAAAAGCCGCTTTCCTTACACAACATCTCGATGAATTAGATCCAACATGGAGAGTCTTAGAAGCGGTAGAAAAAGTAGCCGCACATATTGAACTTGGAAACGGTAAGTCGCTATCTGCATCCCAACTCTGCGAGCGACTTGGTTTTGATAAAGATTCACAATGGACGCCAGTTCGTGATCTTTCTGGTGGCGAAAAACGACGCCTACAACTAACTCGCCTACTCATGGATTCTCCAAATGTACTTTTACTAGATGAACCAACAAATGATTTTGATATTGAAACTCTGACAGAACTGGAAGATCTCTTAGATAGTTATGGTGGAACACTAATTGTGATTTCGCACGACAGATATTTTCTGGAACGTGTCTGCGATAAATTTGTAGGACTACTCGGCGATGGAGCACTGCGCGATTTGCCGCGCGGTGTTGATCAATACTTAGAACAAAGATCTGATTCGCTACAGAAAACAGTAGAAACCGATCAAGTCAAAACAGTTTCGAGCGCAGCCGAGCAACGACAACTTAAAAAAGATCTTGTCAGAGTAGAAAGACAAATTCAGAAAGCTAAAGATCGAATTTCTGAATTGCTTGTTGCTCAAGATGCTGCAGCTTTTGAACCTAATGAATTAATACGGATTAGTGAGGAACTAGCGAAATCTCGTGTGGAAGCGGAGACTCGCGAAGAAGAATGGCTCGGAATTACCCTTCTATTAGAACCGTAAGTTAAAATATGCTTTATGAGTCGAATTACTAATGGCATTGAATCCATATTATTCCGCAGCCGATTTTTACTAGCACCACTGTATTTAGGTTTAGTTGGCGCGCTATTTTTGTTGGCCTACCGATTTATAGTGGAATTCTGGCATCTTGCAGAAAAGACACCAAGTATGTCTGCCAGCGAATTCACCCTTGCGCTCCTTGCGCTCCTTGACTTAACTCTCTTAGCTAATTTAATTTTGATGGTTATCTTTGCTGGCTACGAAAACTTCGTGTCCAGAATTGATATTGCAACTGAATCCAAAGATCGTCCGCATTGGATGGGCACAATCGATTTCAGCGGTCTGAAAATAAAATTAATCGGATCACTTGTCGCGATCTCTGTCATTGAACTTTTGAAAGATTTCATTAGCCTTTCAGGCGAGGCAGAAGTGGGCGAAGGTACGATCTGGCGAATCTTTATTCACTTAACTTTTGTGGCTTCAGGAGTTCTTTTTGCGCTAATGGATTGGATCGCAGATAAGCGTGAATTTCACGGCACATATTCGAAGTGAATAAGAGTGACCCCCGCTTAAATGCTTTAGCTGCACTTTCTGGATTAATGATTGCGCTTCAAGCGCGCGCTAATGGTGAACTTTCTCATCGAATGGGTAATCCGATTGAAGCGGCTCTGGTTTCATTTGGTTCTGGTCTAATTATCATTTCAATAATAACAATTTTCACGCCTTCAATAAGAAAGGGGATGTCTAACTTAAGAACTGCTGTGTCTCGGAAAGAAATTCCAGTGTGGACACTATTTGCAGGAATGCTTGGTGGGAGTTTTGTCGCTGTTCAAACTCAGATTGTTCCT
Source organism: Candidatus Nanopelagicales bacterium (assembly GCA_038320375.1). Lineage (GTDB taxonomy): Bacteria > Actinomycetota > Actinomycetes > Nanopelagicales > Nanopelagicaceae > Planktophila. The sequence goes on along the minus strand of JBBQEE010000036.1, from coordinate 2,991 downwards.
GTAATCGGTGTTGCCATTTATTCTGTCGCATCGATTGCCGGTCAAACTGCCGCCTCATTGGCAGTGGATCGAATAGGTCTTACGGGCGGTGGTAAAAAACAGATAACAACTAAACGCGTTGCGGCGGCTGGAATTACTGTTTTGGCAGTCTTAGTTTCTGTAATTGATCGAATTGACGCGCGAAATGTTTCTTTACTAGCGGTGTTTTTTGGACTAATTGCTGGTGCCGTTGTTGGATTACAGCGCGCGCTCAATGGGCAGATAAATGCAAGCACGAATCAAAGTTTTGCAACATCTTTTCTAAACTTCATAATGGGAACAACTTTCTTGGTTATCTTTCTTTCAATTGGGGTCTTGGTAAATCGATCTGAGGTTGTTCCGCTTCCAGCTGGACCATGGTGGATGTACACGGGAGGAACGATTGGCGTCATCTACATCGCCTTTACTTCAACGATTGTGCAACGGCTAGGAGTGCTTACTTTTACCTTAATTAGTGTGGGTGGACAGTTGGTTGGATCGCTACTAATCGATTTGTATTCTCCAACTAAAGGCGTACAGGTAAGTGGCTACCTAGTAACTGGAATTCTTATGACTTATCTCGGAGTTATTGTTGGCGGCGTCGGTAATTTACCCAAGCGGAAATTAATGAAGCGCAAATAAAGAAAGCGGCGATGGCATATGCAGAATTTTTTACCCACGGAATCGTTGCTGCGAAGTAACCAGAGAGAGTGATTCCAACTCCCCAAAGTAGGGCACCAAAAATATTGGCTGATAAAAATTTGTAGTAATTCATTTTTGCGGCACCAGCAATTGGTGGGACAAATGTTCGAATCCAGGGAAAGAATCGCGCGGTAACAACTGCCCACCAACCTGTTTTTTCATAGAAAGCTTCGGCGCTTACGATCATGCGCTGCATTCGTGGCGATGTTCGTTTATCTAAATATGGGCGTCCGATTACGCGCCCGATTACGAATCCTACTTGATCACCAAAAAAAGCAGCTAAGAAGATTGCTGTTACAAGAATGACAATATTAATATTGCCATAAGTAGCTGCTACCAGCCCGGCGCTGAAGAGGATTGAATCTCCCGGAAGAAAGAAACCAAAGAGCAAACCAGTTTCAACGAAAACTATTGCAGCAACTATCAGATAAAAGAAAAATGGTGCCAGAGTTGCTAACTGGGTATCAAATGATGCTGCTAATTCCACTTAAACGCTCTTCTTCACAGCAGCGGCTACTTTCAGAACAACTTCAGGATCAAAGACGCTTGGGACAATAAATGATGCGTTTAGTTGTGATGTGGATACGCATGAAGCAATTGCTTCAGCCGCCGCGATGAGAAGTTCATCTGTAATTTTATTGGCATTAGCATCGAGCAAACCTCGAAAAACTCCGGGGAAAGCCAGAACGTTATTGATTTGATTCGGCTGATCACTACGGCCAGTTGCAACAACGGTTGCGTACTTTCTAGCGATTACTGGATCAATCTCTGGATCTGGATTTGCCAGAGCGAAAACAATCGAACCCTTGGCCATACTTGCCACGTCAGATTCAGTTAATACATTTGGAGCGCTGACACCAATAAATATATCGGCACTCTGCATGGCCTCCGAAATGCTTCCTTTGAAGTTGGGAGTAACGCATCCATCTTTATCGAAAGTGATGATATTTGTTGCACCACTTTTAGTGAGTAGTCGTGCAATTGCAGTGCCAGCAGCACCAGCACCACTCATAACTATCTTCACATCTGATAATTTTTTATCTACAAGTTTTAATGAATTCGTTAGAGCCGCGAGAACTACAATCGCAGTTCCATGTTGATCGTCATGAAAAACTGGAATATCTAGTAATTCGCGTAGTCGTGCTTCTATTTCAAAACAACGTGGCGCTGAAATATCCTCTAAATTTATACCTCCATAAACTGGAGCGATAAGTTGAACCGTACGAACAATCTCATCAACATCTTGAGTATCTAAACAGACTGGCCAAGCATCAACATCGGCAAATCTTTTAAAAAGCGCCGCCTTCCCCTCCATCACGGGAAGTGCCGCAGCTGGTCCAATATTTCCCAAACCTAAAACTGCTGAACCATCTGTTACAACTGCGACCGTATTACGTTTCATCGTTAGGCGGCGAACATCTGTTGGGTCTTCAACAATTGCCTGACAAATGCGTGCAACGCCAGGTGTGTAAGCACGAGATAGGTCGTCTCGTGTTTTTAGTGGGACCTTAGAGCGGACTTCTAATTTTCCACCAAGATGTAATAAGAATGTGCGATCGCTTACTTTACGAACAGTTAACCCAGAATTTAAGGTGAGGGCTTTGGTAATTTCTTCTGCATGGTTAGCGTCTATCGTGTCACAAGTGACATCTATGACTACTTTTTCCAGTAATGATTCAACAACATCGAGAGCAGTAATAGTTGCACCCGCAGATGTCATTGTTGCAGTGATGATTGCTACGGGTTGAAGTTCTGGTGCGCCTTCGATTCGAATAGTGATCCCATATCCGGGGGAAGTTGAGGCCATTTAAACAACACCGTAGAGGCGATCACCAGCATCACCTAATCCTGGAACAATGTATCCATGCTCATTTAATCTTTCGTCGAGAGCGCCTGTTACTAATGTAATTGGCACACCAGAATCTGCGAATGCATCTTCTAAGACTTTTATACCTTCAGGAGCAGAGAGAATACAGATTGCAGTTATGTCATCAGCCCCACGTTCAATTAAAAAATTAATTGCAGCGACTAGCGTTCCTCCTGTGGCCAGCATCGGATCCAGTATGAAACATTGGCGCCCCGCTAAATTATCTGGAAGTCGATTTGCGTAAGTGCTTGCCTGTAAAGTTTTTTCATCTCTTACCATTCCAAGAAATCCAACTTCAGCGGTTGGAATCAAGCGCGTCATCCCCTCGAGCATTCCGAGTCCGGCGCGAAGAATTGGCACGACGACAGGTGCTGGCGAGGAGAGTTTTTGACCGGTAGTTGTTG
>JBBQEE010000035.1:0-7742 GCA_038320375.1 Candidatus Nanopelagicales bacterium | reverse complement strand
CTGCATATGCTCGTGCTGGAATAAAAGTTAAGTACAACATCATCAACTCTGGTTACTACTCAACTGTCCTGAACCCTGCAAAGCAGAATGACATGTCAGGTTCAGGTTGGGGAGCAGACTGGGCGAATGCTTCAACAGTTATTCCTGAGCTCTTTGCATCATTCGGTGGCTTTAACCTGTCGCAGAACACTGCAGATCCTGCCTACAAGGCCTTTGAAGATAAGGTCAATATTGCAATGAAGACAACTGACCGTAAGAAGCAAGCTGCAATGTGGAAAGAGCTTGATGCTTATGCCATGAAGCAGTTCTGGGTATTGCCAACAACATTTGGTAAGGCTCAAGAAGTTTGGGGCTCACAGCTTGCAAACGTCTTCTTCTGGGTACCACAAGGCAACCCTGCATACGGCAAGATTTGGGTTAATAACTAATCTAAATTCTTACCTGCAATTGCTAGTTCAGCAGTAAAGACAGGTACTCTCGGCACTTGGTTAAAACTAAGTGCTGGGAGTACCTTCTTGTTGGAAGTTATTTTTATTTGTGTAATTTTTATTTAAGTAAGGAGGCGCAATGTTAAAGTTTCTGAGTCAGCGCGCCATCTTTACAATTTTAACAATCCTCATTGTCTCCGCTGTAGTTTTTGGAATTTTCTCGATTCTCCCATTTGACCCAGCCGCCCTCACTTGCGGACAACGTTGTACGGACCAGATCATCTCCGCAAACCGAATTCGTTTGGGTTTTGATAAACCAATTTACGAGCAATACTGGTTATTTTTATCTGGAATTTTCTTAGGCCGAACTTACGGCTCTGGAAGCGCGGCTTTCACTTGCCCAGCACCATCGTTCGGGTACTCATTTAATGAAAATGCCTGCGTTACAGACATGATCCGAGAATCACTTCCGATCACTATCAGCCTTGCCATCGGCGCCTTAATCATGTGGCTTTTGGTAGGAATTGGGCTTGGAATCATCGCCGCTAAATTTAAAAATCGTTGGCCAGATACCAGCAGTTCAGTCTTCGTTTTGCTCGCAACATCGCTACCTACCTTCGTAACCGGTCTTGCCTTACTTATTTGGGTAACGATTAAATGGAAGTGGGTACCGCTCTCGTTAAGTGGCTACACATCGCTTTTTGAAAACCCATTTAAATTTTTCCAATATTTTATTCTTCCTTGGATTACTTTGGCGATTGCTTATGCGGCTATTTACACTCGATTTACTCGGGCAGCTTTATTGGAGACGTTGGGCGAGGATTACATTCGTACCGCTCGCGCCAAGGGCGTTGGAGAAAGAGTGGTCTTCTTTAAGCACACTCTCCGTGCTGTCCTAGCGCCGATTATTACTTTGGCGGGCTTAGATTTTGCTGGCCTAATTGGTGGCGCAATCATTACAGAGACAATTTTCAACCTGCCTGGACTTGGTCGACTAACTCTGCGTTCAGTCTACGAGTTCGATCTATCGGTAGTTTTGGCCACCACGATTTTGGCGGCTACCGTAGTTATTGTTATGAACTTAATCGTTGATCTTTTCTATGCCGTACTTGATCCTCGGGTACGAATCACATGACCGAACTACTTCGAATTAACGATTTAAAAGTTTCATTTAAAACCGATGACGGTTTAGTGCACGCAGTCGATGGGGTTTCATTAACGGTAAATGCTGGCGAAACCGTTGCCGTGGTTGGCGAATCAGGTTCTGGAAAAACTGTTACCAGTCTTTCAGTTATGGGTCTTCATAAGAAAGGCCAAGCACAACTCTCGGGTTCAATTTCAGTTAATGATCATGGAACTTTTAAAGATGTGATTTCGTTAAATGATGAAGAGATTCGTGATATCCGCGGGCGCGCAGTTGCCATGATTTTCCAAGATCCAATGTCTTCGCTTCATCCATTTTATAAAATTGGTAACCAGCTGGCTGAGGCTTACTTGGTACATAACCGAGGCAAGAAAAAAGAAGCGATGGTTCGCGCACTTGAGATGTTGGAACTAGTTGGAATACCAGAACCAAAAAAACGTGCCGAAGAATTTCCGCACCAATTTTCAGGTGGTATGCGCCAGCGCGTAATGATCGCCATGGCCTTAATGAATTCACCGCAGATGTTAATTGCCGATGAACCAACTACGGCGCTGGATGTAACAGTTCAAGCCCAAATTTTGACGCTCCTTGAAAAGTTGAAAAAAGAATTTAATATGGGAATTCTTCTAATCACGCATGATCTAGGCGTAGTGGCACAGGTCGCCGATCGCGTAAATGTTATGTACGCCGGACGCATTATTGAAGAGGCGCCAGTGGATGACATTTTTTACGCACCTCTTGCTCCGTACACACTTGGTTTACTTAAATCAGTACCACGTGTAACTGCAAATAATGATCGCCTGAAAGCGATTCCTGGACAGCCCCCTTCACTAATTAATTTGCCAGTGGGATGCCCGTTTGCACCGCGTTGTGAGTACAAAGAACACTCAGCCGAATCTGGTTGCAACACAACTCGTCCAGAATTATTGGGAACATCGGCAACTCATCGCGCCCGTTGCCATATCCCGGAAAGCTTGCGTCAAGAATTATTTGCTAAAGAAGTAAAGGAGTTGCTGGCATGAGCGATGCAATTCTAAAGATTGAGAATTTGGTTAAACACTTTCCAACCGGCAAAGGCAAGCGCGGGGAGAAGGAAGTCGTAAAAGCTGTTGATGGAATTTCTTTTGAATTAAAAGCGGGCGAAACTATCGGTTTAGTTGGTGAATCTGGCTGTGGCAAGACCACTGCTGGACGCACGATTCTTAAGTTAATTGAACCAACTTCAGGAAAGATTATTTTCGAAGATAAAGACATCACTGATTACAGTTCCAGCAAGATGCGCGCTGTCCGCGCCCAGATGCAAATTATTTTCCAAGATCCTTATTCAGCACTTAATCCTCGCCAAACTATTGGCAAGATAATTTCAGCGCCATTTGAGATTCAAGGGATTACTCCAACTGAGGGAACTAAGACAGCGGTGCAGAATTTAATGGCGCGCGTTGGTTTAAACCCTGAGCACTACAACCGCTACCCGCATGAGTTCTCAGGTGGTCAGCGCCAACGTATTGGTATTGCCCGCGCCATCGCTTTAAAGCCTCGCTTTATTGTGGCCGATGAACCAGTTTCTGCCCTCGATGTTTCGATTCAGGCACAAGTAATTAACTTACTTGAAGATCTGCAACAAGAAGAAAAAATTAGCATGATCTTTATCGCCCATGATCTTTCAGTAGTGCAACATATTTCTAATCGCGTTGCGGTTATGTATTTAGGAAAGATGATGGAGATCGCAGCAACTGCTGATCTCTATGCCAAGCCGCACCATCCATATACAACAGCGCTGCTATCGGCAGTTCCACAACCAGATCCACGATCTGAGCGCACCCGCGAACGCATTATTTTGACTGGTGATCTACCCAGCCCGATTAATCCACCATCTGGTTGCGTATTTAATACGCGCTGTTGGAAAGCCCAGGATAAGTGCAGCACTGATGTGCCGCAGCTACTTCAAGTCGGTGGCTCACAAGTGGCCTGCCACTTCCCTGAAAATATTTAACTCTTAAAGCCAAGGATTTATAACCACTTTGCCTGATTCTGCGGACATAGACATTTGCATTGCCGCCTCCGCTTGATCTAAGCCAAATTCATGAGTGACTAAATCAGCAAATGGATATTGGGCTGCGTAGCGATCAAAGAGTTTCAGTGAAGGACCGTATGCATTTATGGGGTGGTTAGAGAGACCGATTAACCTTAGATTTTTACTTAAGACATGTCGGTGCATACTTATCGAAACATCACCAGTATCAGCAAAGTTTCCCATTTCAAGTAACGTTCCACCGCGTCGCAACATTTCGATTCCTTCAATCACTGGTTCTGGTCGATTAGTCATATGTAGAACAACATCGGCTCCAATGCCACCAGTTAATGAATGGATTAAAGCTAGCCGCTCAGATTGAGTTGTATTTCCAACATTTAAAGTTATATCTGCGCCAAATTTTTTCGCAAGGGCAAGTCGGTAATCTGATTTATCTATACAGATTATTTTTCCTGCACCCATGATTCCAAGTTTGGCTAGATGTAGTAGCCCTAGTGGGCCAACCCCAAAGACAACAACCGTGTCACCAGTTGTGAATCCTTCAATCGAATATGAACTGAAATCCTTCAACTTATCTAGCGATGCGGCACACGCCATTAATTCGGCTAAAACCGCAACTTTGGGTGAAATATTATCTGGAACTTTGTAAAAGAAAGTGCCCGGTTTGAGATACATATATTCAGCCCAACCACCTAAAAGATGTGGCCACTGGGCGCTAGTAAAACTATTTCCATAACATTGGGATTTTGAACACCAGCTATAGCCTTGAATGTGTGTGCAATAGAAACATTTGCCGCAGATCATGTCTGGGCACATAACGATTCGGTCACCCACTTTCACCTTAGCTTGATAGAAATCACCAGACTCTTCGATTGCTGGAGTTAATTCTTCAATTAAACCCACATTTTCGTGACCTTGAATTATTGGAAATGGAGTATCAGTTTCAGATTCAGTGCCGGCATATTGCTTGGTTTCACCTTGGTAGGTGTGCTTATCAGTTCCGCAAATTCCTGAGAGCTCTATTTTCATTAAGAGCGCACCATCTTCTAATTTTGGCCACTCAAATTCCTGAACTTCATAGCGACCTGGGGCGATCAAAACAGCGGCACGAATTTTATTCATGGCTCCAATTTAGCCCGTTGCTTGATCGGTTACCAGATCTCGACTCGATCACTCTCAGCTAGCCATAATTTGTCGCCTTCAGTTAAATCAAAGGCTTTATAGAAGTCACTGATGTTGCGAACGATTGCGTTGCAGCGAAATTCATATGGTGAATGTGGATCAGTTGCGATTCGACGACGTAACTCTTCAGCACGTACTTTTCCGCGCCATGCTTGTGCCCACGATAAGAAGAAACGTTGTTCACCCGTTAAACCGTCGATTACAGGCGCTGGTGCGCCATTTAGAGCCAATTTGTAGGCCTTAAAGCCGATCGCAAGCCCACCTAGATCTCCGATGTTCTCACCGACTGTGAGAGCGCCGTTGACATGGATATCTGGTGTCTCCTCTGGATAAAGTGCATCAAATTGTGCGATTAATACATTGGCCCGCTTTTCAAATTCAGTGCGGTCAGCAGCGGTCCACCAATCGAGCATATTTCCATCGCCATCGAATTTAGATCCTTGATCATCAAATCCATGTCCAATTTCGTGGCCGATAACTGCCCCAATTCCGCCGTAATTAGCAGCATCATCGGCGGCTGGATCAAAGAAAGGCGCCTGCAAGATTGCCGCTGGAAAGACAATTTCATTTTGGATCGGATGGTAATAAGCATTGACTGTCTGCGGCGTCATTAGCCACTCAGTTTTATCAACTGGCTTGCCGATCTTGGCCAGCTCGATATTGCGAGAAAATGTGGTGATGCGACCAATATTGGCAAAGAGGTTATCTCGCGAAATCTCTAACTCTAAATAGTCACGCCACTTATCTGGGTAGCCAATCTTGGGGGTAAATTTCTTTAACTTATCCAGCGCTTTTTCTTTTGTCTCTGGACTCATCCAAGCCAACTCATTAATGCTGATGCGATAGGCCTCAATTAAATTATCAACTAATTTAAGCATTGCAACTTTGGAAGATTCCGGGAAATGGCGCTGTACATAAATGCGGCCGATGGCCTCGCCGAGAGCGCCTTCGACAAATGAAATTGCGCGTTTCCAGCGGACTCGGATTTCCGGTGTGCCGGAGAGAGTTTTGGCATAGAAATCAAAGTTTTGATTTACAAAATCATCAGTTAGATAAGCAGCCGAACCAGAGATTAACTGCCACTTCATCCATGCCTTCCAAGGGGCTGGGTTAAAGTTTTCTAACATGTCAGAGAGACCAGCAAAAAATGGTGGTTGCTGCACAACTAATTCATCGAAGGCAGCTCTCGGAATTTGGCTGTACTCCAACCAAGTAGCCCAATCAAAGTTGGGGGCCAAGGTAGCCAGTTCACTGAAAGTTAATTTGTTGTAGGTAAGTTCAACATCGCGATCTTTGACTTGGTCATAATGGTAGGAAGCCAACTGCGCCTCAAGAGTATAAATTTCTTCCGCTAATTTTGCGCCATCAGATATACCAGCAAGTGCGAACATTTTGGCCACGTGAATTTTAAAAGCGCTGCGAATTTCGGCATATTGTTCTTCACGGTAGTAAGCCTCATCAGGTAACGAAATTCCACCCTGTCCAAGATAAACAATATTCATCTCTGAATTCATAGCATCGCCATAAATCCCAAGACCAAAGGCTCCACCAAGTCCACGCATTTCCAGATCTGCAATGGTCTTAATAAATTGTTCGCGATTTTCAATTCGGTCGATGGCAGCTAAATCATCTTGCAGGGGAGTGATGCCGACCTTGGCGATCGCATCAGTATCTAGGAAGCAGTCATATAGATCGCGAATCTTCTGCGCATCCCCTTCACCAGTAGCGGTCTCAATAATTTGGCGAACTTGGGCTTCCGCATCTAAATAGAGGGCGTAGGTAACGCCATCAGATGAGCGATCTTGCGGAATTTGGTGATCTTTCAACCAGCGCCCATTGAAGTAGCGATAGAGGTCATCTTGCGGGCGAAAGCTGCTATCAATATGCGAAGAATCAATGCCGCTGGTCATTGCTTTTGCGCTGGAGCTCATGGTGTCCCTTGTTAGATTCTTGAGTTGAGTAGTATCGCCTCATGCCAAGGCAAAACGCTACCTCACCGCGCTGGCTCAATCCTGTTGAAATGAAGGCTTGGCGGCGATACATCGTGGCTAGCCGGCGGTTGATTGAGGCCCTAGATAACGACTTGGCCGAGCATGAACTTTCCTTGGCGGACTATGAAATTTTGGCCCAGTTAAGTGATGCCCCAAATCGCTCAATGCGGATGTCGGAATTGGCAGATGCTGCGATGCTCTCGCGCTCGCGACTTTCGCATCGAATGAAAGTGATGGAAAAATCTGGCTGGATAACTCGCGAAGCCTGCCCCATTGATAAACGTGGATCGTTTGCGGTGATGACAAATAAGGGATGGAAAGCAATTGTTGCCGCAGCCCCAGATCATGTGGAAAGTGTGCGCTCGCGATTTGTAGATCAATTATCAAAAGCTGATCAAATTACACTTGCCCAAATATTTGAAAGAGTAAGTGACTCACTTAGAAAAGATTTAGAGAAATAAAAAACCCGCCACATAAAGTGGCGGGTTTTTTATTAAGTAATGAATTACTTAGCTGCTGCCTTCTTGCGGCGCTTCTTTGGAGCAGCTGATGCTGCTGCCTTCTTGCGACGCTTTGGAGCTGCCTTCTTAGCAGCTGCCTTCTTGCGACGCTTTGGAGCTGCCTTCTTTGCTGCAGGCTTTGCTGCTGCCTTCTTGCGCTTTGGAGCAGCCTTCTTAGCAGCTGCCTTCTTGCGACGCTTTGGAGCTGCTGCCTTTACGGCAGCTTTCTTACGCTTCTTTGGAGCTGCTGGAGCAGCTGCCTTCTTGCGCTTCTTTGGAGCAGTTTTCTTTGCTGCGGCCACGTGGTTCTCCTATCGGAATGGTTCGGATCCGTCACCCAAACCTGTTTCGTAGATAAGTGTGACGGAAATGCGAAATTATTACCAGTACATAGTGAGAAAAAATGCAGTGCGTGTCGCATATTTATTTTTTTATTTTTTTGTGCATTTGCGAAAAAAATCAAAG
>JBBQEE010000034.1:0-7793 GCA_038320375.1 Candidatus Nanopelagicales bacterium | reverse complement strand
CTCTCTACAGAGCGATGAATTTCGAAATAATATGCGCAGATCTGGATTAACTCACTTAGTTGCAGTTAGCGGTGCCAACTTTGCGATCGTTTCCGCCTTTGTTCTCTGGTGTATGCAATTTCTCTTTCGCTCGATGCGCTTTCGAATAATCGCTACCGCTATCGCGCTAATTTGTTTTATTGCACTCGTTAGACCATCGCCATCGGTATTACGTGCTGCGGCGATGGCAGCGGTGTTGCTAATCGCCTACGGTACGAAACGCGGAGTTGATTCATTGCCAGCACTTGGATTTGCGATTGCCTTAGTTGTAGTTGGTGATCCATGGCAGGCCCGTGATCCGGGATTCGCGCTTTCAGTATTAGCAACTGCTGGACTTTTATTATTCGCTCCCCGAGTAGTAGCGCTCTTCGAACGAGCGCTTCCTAAAATTCTGGCCCAAGCTATGGCGCCACCAATAGCGGCGATGGTTTTCTGCGCACCTGTAATTGTGGCGCTCTCTGGTTATTTATCGCCAATGTCCTTGTTGGCTAATTTATTTGCCGCTCCCGCAGTTGCGCCAATAACAATTATTGGTTTTATAGCAGCGCTAGTTTCGCCCTTTGCCCCTGCACTCTCTACATTCTTAATTTGGTTTATAAAACCTTTTGCAATTTGGGTGGCGTGGATTGCCGAATGGGCTGCTAGTTATCGCGTGCTTATAATCGGCAAAGGTTCAATAGGTTTCTTGATTATCGTTATTTTGCTTTTACTCTTTCTTCTAACCCCAAAGAAATATGTGGCAACTTTTCTAATCTGTATTTTGGCGCTGACTTATTTACAGCGGTTTCCGGCTGGTCCTTGGCAATTTGTGAATTGCGATATTGGTCAGGGGGATGGGGCAGCAATTAATTTAGGAGAACATCGCGCCATTGTTATTGATACTGGCCCAGATCCGGTGCTAATTGATCGGTGCTTAAAGGATTTGGGAATCCGCGAAATTCCATTATTGATAATCACTCACGGGCACGCTGACCATATTGGCGGACTCGCTGGAGTATTAAAGAATCGAACTATCGGCGCAACTTGGTATGGAAATGTAAATCAAGGAACGAGCGCTAAATTAATGAGTAAAGATGGCGTTGTTGATATAAAAGTATTGTGGCCAGATTTTGGTGAGTACGATCCAAATAATTCCAGTATCGCTGTGCAGATTTCGACTCGCGACTACACCTTATTTGCAGGCGGAGATATGGAGCCCCTGACGCAGACCGTTATTGCAAGTCAGCTCAGTAAAGTAGATATTTACAAAGTTAGTCATCACGGTTCGGCCTATCAAGATGAAGCATTTACCCGCGCACTTTCCCCACAGATTGCAGTCATCAGCGTGGGAGCCGAAAATAGTTATGGCCATCCCGCGCCGCAAACAGTGCAGCTCCTGCGAACTCTGGGCGCTAAAGTACTGCGTACCGACAGAGATGGTGCGATCGCAATCGCCGCGCGCAGACACCGCCTCTCCGTTCATACCAGTAAAGGTGCCCTAACCTTTCTCCGCTGGGAGTAATTATTTAAGGAGCGAAGGAGTTAAAGATGAATTCAATCTATTTAATCCTTGGCTCTGAGGCTGCCCTTGCAGATCGTGCGCTCACTAAATTATTAGCAGAACTGAAAGAAGAAAAAGCCGAGATCACCATTATTTTTTCGGGCGATGCCGAAGTCGGAGATATTTCAGATGCTCTAGCGCCATCACTTTTCTCGGAACGGCGCGCTTTAATTATTAAAGATTTACAGGATTTGGCAGAGGAATCTCGGGATGAAATAACGCGCTATATAACTGAGCCAGATGCGATGACTACTTTAATTTTTATCCATAAAGGTGGAGTCAAAGGCAAGGCCTTACTTGATGCAATTAAGAAAGTTAAGCCAGAAATTATCCCATGTGAGCCTCTCAAGAAAGATGCTGAGAAAGAACAGTTTGTGAAAGAGCTACTTTTAGATAATGGGCGCAAGGCATCTCCAGCGGCAATTGCTGCGTTAGTTGGTGCACTCGGTGGAGATATGCGCGAACTGCAGCAAGCAGCATCGCAAATCGCACTTGATGCCCCCGCAGGTGTGATTGATGAAAAATATGTTGATGCATTTCATCAGGGGCGAGTTGAGACAACTGGATTTAATGTGGCCGATGCCACTATTGATGGAAATTTATCGAACGCGCTTATTTCATTACGCAGTGCAATAGAAACTGGGACTGATCCAGTAATGGTTACATCTGCAATTGCCTCAGCGCTTCGCTCTTTAGCAAAAGTTTCGGGGGCAGCAACGGGCGCTAAATCATTTGAACTCGCTGGCCAATTAGGAATGGCTCCATGGCAGATCGATAAGGCGCGCAGGCAATTGCAGGGTTGGTCTCCGCGTTCACTCTCTAAAGCGGTACAAGCGATCGCACTCGCCGATGCCCAAGTTAAAGGCGCCGCCAGCGATCCAATATTTGCGCTAGAAAAAGCCCTTGCCACAATTACCGCCGCAAGAGCAGCCAGATAACGACTAGCAGGCGGGGGATTTACTTCAATTTGAGCCTGAACCCCTTGCGCTGATAACCTACGATCCTGCTTGGCAACCACCAGGGTTATCACAGCTTTAGTCGTTCGGAGTTATACACGTGGCAAATATCAAGTCGCAGATCAAGCGCGTTAAGACAAATGAGAAGGCATACCAACGCAATAAGTCGGTCTCCTCTTCAATCAAGACAGCGATTCGTAAATTCCGTGACGCACTTGCTAAGTCAGATGCTGCTGGAACAACCACTGAACTTCGCGCAGCCTCAAAGGCGCTAGATGTTGCCGTTGCTAAAGGTGTAATCCACCGCAACACTGCAGCAAATAAGAAGTCATCAATGGCTAAGGCAGCTGCCAAAGCCGGCGCTCGTTAATTCTCTTTAAAACTCAAACGATAAGGGTCAGCTAAGTGCCTGCAATCCCCCTTGCTAAGGCCCCTCAACCCGCAGCAACAAATCCAAAACAGATTCGTAATTTCTGCATCATTGCCCATATTGATCACGGCAAATCAACACTTGCCGATCGCATGTTGGGCATCACTGAAGTTGTAGAAGCGCGAAATATGCGCGCCCAATATCTCGATCGCATGGATATCGAACGCGAACGCGGAATAACTATTAAGTCACAAGCAGTTCGTCTGCCGTGGCGTAGCGGTATAGATGGCCAGGAATACATTCTTAATATGATCGATACTCCGGGGCACGTGGACTTTACTTACGAAGTTTCGCGCTCGCTCGCTGCATGTGAAGGTGCTGTGCTGCTGGTCGATTGCGCACAAGGAATTGAAGCCCAGACTTTAGCTAACTTGTATTTAGCGATGGAAAATAATTTAACAATTATTCCGGTCTTAAATAAAATTGATTTACCAAATGCGCAACCAGATAAGTTTGCCGCTGAACTTGCTCGCCTAATTGGTTGTGAACCAGAAGATTGTCTACGTGTATCTGGCAAAACTGGTGATGGCGTTGCTGAACTACTTGATCAGATCGTTTCGCAGATTCCTGCACCAGTTGGTGATTCTGCTGCTCCGGCGCGCGCCCTAATCTTCGATTCAGTTTATGACTCATACCGTGGCGTTGTAACTTATGTGCGAGTCATTGATGGTCATTTAACACCGCGTGAACAAATTCAAATGTTTTCAACTGGCGTACGCCATGAAGCGCTTGAAGTTGGAGTGATTTCTCCAGAGCCAGTACCGGGTAAAGGTTTGGGCGTTGGCGAAGTAGGTTATTTAATTACAGGTGTTAAAGATGTTCGACAGTCTCGTGTTGGTGACACTATTACAAATTATAAGAATCCAACTCAGACAGCGCTTGCTGGATATAAAGATCCGAAGCCAATGGTTTTCTCAGGCCTCTTTCCACTAGATGGTGCGGACTTTCCACTCTTACGTGATGCGCTAGATAAGTTGCAATTAAATGATGCTGCCTTGGTTTATGCGCCAGAGAGTTCAGTTGCTTTAGGTTTTGGTTTCCGTTGTGGATTCTTAGGTCTGCTACATATGGAAATTGTTCGTGAACGCCTAGAGCGCGAATCTGGAATTTCCTTGATTTCTACAGCGCCAAACGTGGTCTATCGCGTACTTCTCGAAGATGGCAAAGAAGTTGTGGTTACTAATCCATCTGAATTTCCAGACGGCAAAGTAAATAGCGTTAAAGAACCAATTGTGAAGAGCACTATTTTGGCTCCATCTGATTTCATTGGCGCAATTATGGAACTCTGCCAAGATCGTCGTGGCGTCTTGCTGGGAATGGATTACATCTCGGAAGATCGAGTTGAAATTCGCTATACCTTGCCGCTTGCGGAAATTGTCTTTGACTTCTTTGATCAATTAAAGAGTCGCACTAAGGGTTATGCCTCACTTGATTATGAAGAGCTCGGTGATGAAGAAGGCAATCTAGTTAAGGTCGATATTTTGCTACAAGGTGAACCGGTTGATGCCTTTAGCGCAATCGTGCACCGTGATAAAGCGTATTCATATGGCCTGATGATGACTGGAAAACTTCGCGAATTAATTCCGCGTCAGCAATTTGAAGTCCCTATCCAAGCGGCGATTGGATCAAGAATTATTGCTCGCGAGAGCATTCGCGCTATTCGTAAAGATGTTTTGGCTAAATGTTATGGCGGAGATATCTCGCGTAAACGCAAACTTCTGGAGAAGCAGAAGGAAGGCAAGAAGCGCATGAAGATGGTTGGTCGTGTGGAAGTTCCACAAGAGGCCTTCGTTGCAGCCCTTGCCACTGATGCTGATATCGAAAAGATTAAAGCCGCGCGTAAGCAGGATTAGTAGTGCTTTCTTTCTATGTTCATATCCCTTACTGTATAAAGCGCTGCGGATATTGCGACTTTAATACTTACACCCCAAACGAGCTACAAGATGGGGCAACTTTAGAAATTGTTTCCAATGACTATATCGATGCGGTACTGCGCGAGTTAGAGGCAGTTCCAACTGATTTGGTTCCTACGATTTTCTTTGGGGGAGGCACACCCTCACTTCTTCCGGCTAAAGATCTGGGACGAGTAATCACTGCAATCAAAGCGCGTAATGGTTTGGCAGAAAACTGCGAAATTACGTTAGAGGCCAATCCCGATTCAGTCACGGCAGAGAAACTCTCGGCATACTTAGTGGCTGGATTTAATCGAATTTCATTTGGAATGCAATCAGCGCTGCCACATGTGTTGGCTGTTTTGGATCGCACTCACAACCCAGCGAATGTGCAACGCGCAGTTGATATGGCTCGCGCTGCAGGATTTGAAAGTATTAGCGTTGATTTAATTTATGGCACACCGGGTGAATCGTTAGATGATTGGCGTGAGACTGTCACGGCAGCACTTGCTCTGGATATTGATCACATCAGTGCCTACGCACTAATTGTCGAAACTGGAACAAAGCTGGCGGCGCAGATTAAGCGTGGAGATTTAGCAATGCCCAATGATGATCTGATGGCCGATATGTATTTACTGGTTGACCAGATGTGTAATCAAGCAGGTTTAGATTGGTATGAGCTTTCAAACTGGGCAAAAGCGGGACACGAATGTCAGCACAATATTGCTTACTGGAAGAGCGCTAATTGGTGGGGACTTGGTCCGGGTGCGCATTCACACATTGATAAGAAACGTTTCTGGAATGTGAAACATCCCACTGCATATAAAAATAAATTGTTTGCCAATGAATCACCGATTGCTGAATCAGAAATATTAAATGATGAGCAATTGCGAGATGAATCAGTTATGTTAGCGATTCGTATGCGCAGCGGATTAGCGCTTTCGGCACTGAGTAGCGTTGCACAAGAAAAAATTGCTACTTATAAAAACTCTGGCCATATTCAAGTAATTGATGACCATATTCAACTCACTGCGCAAGGGCGGTTAATTGCTGATCGTTTAGTGCGTGAGGCGCTGGCCTAACTCTCTGTAGTACCTTTAGCCCATGAGCACTAGCAAAACCATAATCTTGGCCTTCCTTGCCTTAATTTTTGTGATCTCTGGGCTTTCTAAAGCAAGTGGAAATGCTAAGGGGCTCTCAGGTACAAGAGATGTAAATGTTAGAGATTGGTTTGCTCGCATAATTGGTTTAGCCGAAGCGATCTTGGCACTTGGCTTGATTATCGGACTTAAGTACAACTTCCTTATCTTCTGGAATTTACTTGGACTTTGGTTCATCATGGCCGGTGCGGTCTATGTTCACTTCAAGGCTGATAAAGCTAAGACTGCTTTTCCTGCCTTCTTCTTACTAACTTTGATTTCGATCGCGCTAGTTTTAAAGTAGAGGCTATTTAATGCAGACCCAACGCCGTCTTGAAATCTTGCGCGCAATTGTTGATGAATACATTGCTACCCAAGAGCCGGTTGGCTCTAAATCAATTGCTGATAAATCATCGCTAGGGCTTTCACCTGCAACTATTCGCAATGAAATGGCAGTCTTAGAAGATGAAGGTTTAATCACGCACCCACACACATCGGCTGGACGAATTCCAACTGATCTGGGCTATCGGGTCTTTGTAGATAAATTAGCCACCGTTAAACCTTTGTCATCTGCTGAGCGTCGAGCTATCGAAACTTTCTTGGAAGGCGCGCTTGATTTAGATGATGTGGTGATGCGTACAGTTCGATTGTTGGCCGACGTCACGAAGCAGGTGGCGGTGGTTCAGTATCCATCGATGATCAAAGCGCGAGTGCGTCATGTGGAACTTGTGCCGCTCTCACCTTCGCGTTTGATGCTGATTTTAATAACTGATGCGGGACGAGTTGAGCAGAGAGTTATTGAATTAGGAACCGATGCCACCGAAACCTTTATTGCTGGCCTACGAGCACAACTCAATAACGCGATGATGGGTCAGCGTCTGCCGGATGTGGCGCCACGTATTACAGCGATCATGGAGAGTTACACCCAACGTGAGCGAAAAGATGTAGTAGCAGTTATTTCCTCAGTAATTGAAATGGCGATTGAGCGGGCGGAGGAGAAAGTGGTTTTAGCTGGAACTGCCAACTTAGCCAGATTCCGTGAAGATTTCACTTCCACAATTCACCCAGTTCTAGAAGCGCTAGAAGAACAAGTAGTTTTATTGCGTTTACTTGGTGATGCTAACGAAACCGTAAAGGTACGCATTGGCGGTGAACAGAGTGAAAGTAATTTAAGAGAGACTTCTTTAGTAACTGTGGGATATGGTGCAGAAAATTCTGCCACTGGAGCTTTAGGAATTATTGGGCCAACTCGTATGGATTATGCAGGTTCTATGGCGGCAGTCTCTGCAGTGGCTCGTTATGTTGGACGTTATATTGCGGAGGCTAATTCATAAATGTCAGATCATTACCAAAAACTCGGTGTCGATCGCGGAGCAACTGCAGATGAAATTAAAAAGGCGTACCGCAAAATTGCTCGTGAATTACATCCTGATGTAAATCCAGATCCTGCAGTTCAAGATCAATTTAAAGAGATAACTGCTGCCTACGAAGTTTTAAGTGATCCGCAGAAACGTCAGTCATATGACATGGGTGGATCTGGTGGATTCGGTGGTGGCTTTGGTGGCGGTGGATTTAGCGACATCATGGATGCATTCTTTGGTGGTGGTGGAAACCGTGGCCCGCGCCCACGAATGCGCCAAGGACAAGATGCGTTAATTCGAGTTGAAGTTGATTTAAATGAAGCGTGCTTTGGTACTGAGCGCGAGATTTCAGTGGAGAGCGCAGTCGCTTGTACTAAGTGCAGTGGTCAAGGTTCTGCTGATTCATCCGCGCCATCTATGTGCCAGGTCTGTAAAG
>JBBQEE010000033.1:0-7808 GCA_038320375.1 Candidatus Nanopelagicales bacterium | reverse complement strand
ACTCAACTGAAATTGCGTTGGAGAGAATCCCGGGGATTTCATTGGCGGGGGCGCAGTCGCTGAAGGCGTTGGCAGATCAGATGTATGACGCGGTGGCTCAGTCGATTACTTACGGGATTGATTTAGATTCGTTGAGCGATGCTGATGAGCAAGTGATTGAAAACTTACAGGGACTCGATCATTTGCGAGCGGCGACCAAGAATTCAACCAAGAAGATGCAGCCGATTGCACAGGCAATTCGTAAATCATTGGGTAAGACGCAGCCACTTAATTCGCGGATACGTTGGCTCTTTACGGGATCTGAGAAAAAGACGGCGGCGATTGATGCCTTAAGTGAAGTTGCATATTTGTTGGGGGAGCCGACAACGATTGTGGTGATTGAGGCGGCGCGGGTTGGGTTAAGTGCCTTAGAAAAGCGTGGGGCAGAGCCGGTTGAGGAATTTAAGAAACGTTCCAGTGATTACTACGCGATTTTGGAAGAAGTCACCAATATTCGGCCAAGTACGGCGGCGAATCGACATTTCAATCAAGACTTGTTGGACAAGATCGATGCGCAAGAACTTGATACTTCTACGATCAAAGCAACGCTGCGGCAGTATCAAAGTTTCGGCGGCAAGTTTGCGTTGACGCAGGGGCGCGTGATTATTGGTGATGAGATGGGGCTTGGTAAAACATTGCAGGCGATAAGTGCGATAGCCCACCGCAATATGGTGGGCGCGCAGCGCTTTCTGGTGGTCTGTCCGGCGAGCGTGCTCACTAACTGGGTGCGCGAAGTTGGAACGCGCAGTGAGTTGGCGATAATAAAAATTCATGGAGAAGATCACAAGGGCTCGCTGCAGAGGTGGATTAGCGAGAGCGGGATAGGTATTACAACTTTTGATACCTTGAAAAGTTTTGAATTAACCGTTGAGCAAATTGCGGAATTAGGCGTCGATACCGTGATCGTTGATGAGGCGCATTACATAAAGAATGTGGGGACGGGGCGCTCGCGGACAATTCAGAAATGGCTAGAGCGAGTGCCGAACGTTATTTTTCTTACGGGTACGCCGCTGGAAAATAGTGTTGATGAATTTATTACTTTGGCTACTTTGCTCGATCCCAAGATCGGTGGCGATTTGAACCGTGTAGTTTTGGCTTCGGGGCCGGAGCCATTTCGCAAGGCGGTAGCGCCGATTTATTTGCGCAGAAATACTGAAGAAGTTTTAAAAGAGTTGCCGGAGTTCATTGAGGTAACTGAGTACTGCACATGGGAAGGCGTTGATAAGCAGAAGTATTTAGATGCGGTTGCTTCAGGTAATTTTATGGCGATGCGTAGGGCGGCATTTAATCCGCAAGAGGGAATGGTGCCAAGTAAGTTAGAGCGGTTAGTTGAATTGGTTGAGGAATCAATTGAGAGCGGACAGAAAGTAATAGTCTTTTCATTCTTTAGAACTGTGATTGAACAAGTGATGCAAGCACTCGGAGAGAAAGCTATTGGACCCATTACTGGTTCGGTTTCATCGGTACAAAGACAAGTGATTGTTGATGCCTTCCAGGCGGCTGAAAAACCAATCGCCTTGGTGGGACAGATACAAGCTGCGGGTACCGGGTTAAATATTCAGGCGGCTTCAGTTGTAGTAATTTGTGAACCGCAGATTAAGCCATCGCTGGAAGTGCAGGCGATTGCGCGGGCACACCGGATGGGACAAGTGCGTAAAGTGCAGGTGCATCGATTGATATTGCCAGAGAGTGTTGACGAACAGATGCTGGCGATTTTGGCGCGTAAGCAAGTGGCCTTCGATGAATATGCGCGCGAGAGCGATCTCGCCGATAGTGCAACAGGTGCCAAGGGTGCGTCGGAGGAATCAATTGCCAAGGTAATTATTTTGGAGGAGCGCCGTAAGTTGGGCATCGTGGCTAGTGACGATGCGATAGTTGTTGATGATGACGAGTAAATTCTAATAATTTAGGTTCCACGGGTGTCTGGCTGTAGTTCAATGGATAGAGTGCCTCTCTGACGTAGAGGACGGTCGCGGGTTCATATCCCGCCAGTCAGACCACACCTTAGAAGCCCTGGGATTTCGTCACCCAGGGCTTTTCTGTTTTTCTCACCTCAAACAAAGAGAAAACCCCGCCATTGCTGGCGGGGTTTTTCGCTGTTGCTCAGTTGATGCACCCTTTTGACGAAGTAAATGAACGATATCAGATTTATCCACATTAATTTAAAAATTGTCTTTTTAATTTTTAGAAAGATCTAACTTCAGCACTGCGTACCGCTGTAGCTCAGTGGATAGAGCATTCTTTTGACGAAGGAACGGTCGTGGGTTCGATTCCCACCAGTGGTACGCACCACAAGTGGCCTCACGGTTCGTCGCGTGAGGCCACTTTTAATTACTGTAAGTAATAATCAAGGGGTTAAATGTCAGTGCCGACCTGTAGTTTTATGCCATGGATGAAAATACAGAGATTGAATTTAATTACGAGGTAGTTGGCGAAAACTTTCAACGCGATCACTTAATTCAATTGATTCGCAGTGATGTGCAGGCAGGAGAATTATTTCACGATGCAATACTCGAGCCGGAGCCAACAAATATCTTTGATCCAACTGCGGTAAAAGTCATGATCGCAGGAGTGCAGGTTGGTTACATCGCAAAATTTGATTCACCAACTGTGACTGCGATGATTGCGGCAACGGGGATCCCGACGATGACCGTGAAGGCGCGTATTGGGTGGGATGCCAATAGCCCGCAACCGCTAATCGGGGTTGAACTTGCGCTTGAGCTAGATCAATAATAAATTCTCGTGTTGCTATTTCTAAAGGGAGAATTATGAAGCCAGAGAGTAAGTCGATTAGTGCCTATCAGTTATTAGGTTGGATACCGCTGCTTCTGACCACGGCATCCGCGGGCGTTGTTGTCGTACTTAGTATTTTGAGTGATCTCTAGAACTCACTGAATTATTAAAAATCAACGTGTGCTGATTCGCTTAAATTCTTTAGCTAACGCCCAAGCCCAGTAAAATAAGCCAAATTGCAGCGGCAATCGCAGGTAGGCAAAGAGTGGCTCGGGCATATCGCGCGAGCTCCATTCAACGGCCATATTTATATTGGCGGGATAAACCGCAATAAAAACTGCAAGTGCTAAGTAGGCGCCCCATAAGCGCAGTGGTTTTCCAGCAAACTTTGTTCGAAATGGAGCAAGTAATAAAATTGCAACTACGAGTTCAGCAAGACCGCTGAGATAAGTCCAAAGTACGGGTGCACCAGGAAGAAAATCTGGAATTAACTCATTGAAAGCACCGGGTGCGATCAGATGCGCCGAACCTGTTACCAGAAGCATAAGAGCCATACCGCGGCCAGCCTTCTGTTCTTTTACTGAAAGTATCATCATAAATCTAATTATCTCACAGGAAGTTCTAATGTACACGATATGAGAATTTGAATATCGATCCCTCAACTTTGAGCACTCTCTAGTATTCTGCGCTTATTGAGATCTAAATGTATGAAATATTTAGTATTTACAGTCGCTTATTGAAAGCAGGAAATATGAAGCCAGAGACACAAATAGGTAAAGAGTTACAGACCTTTAATAGATGGGCTGGGTTAACTCACTTAGTGCAGGCGATTGCACTTTCTTTGATATTAAATACTGAGACAACGATTCCGGTTATCACACGATTCTTTGGTGAAACTGCAGATGGTGTTGAGCCGATTAGTAAGACGCTATTTGAGTTTCCGATTGCGTTGATTGGGCCGATTTTCCTATTTATCTCGGCGTTTGCGCATCTCTTTATTTCATCTCCTTACTATGTGAGCCGCTATGAGGCGAATATCGCAAACGGGATTAACCCCGCACGTTGGTGGGAGTATGCGATTAGTTCTTCGCTGATGCTGGTTGTGTTGCTGATGCTTGGTGGGTTGATTGAGCTTTCATCCGTTGTCTTTATCTTTACTTTGAATTTCATTATGAACTTGATGGGTCTGATGATGGAGAAGTACAACCAACTATCTGAGAGGACCAGTTGGTTGCCATTTAATATCGGAGTCCTTGCTGGGATTGTGCCTTGGATTATGGGTGGGCTTTATTTCTGGGTTTCAACAAGCAATATCGCTGATTCGATTCCGGTCTATGCACGCTTTGGTTTCCTACTTACTTTTCTCTTCTTCAATAGTTTTGCGATCAATATGTGGCTGCAATATAAGAAAATTGGAAAGTGGAAGAACTATGTTTATGGCGAGAAGGCTTACATTGTCTTGAGTCTGGTGTCTAAGTCGGCACTGGGTTGGATTATCGTGCTCGGAACTTTGGGTATTTAGATTTTTTGGGGAGTCGATGATGAATCTGCGAATGTCTAATCTGTTTTCGATGAGGAAGTTGCTGGTCCTGGGCTTGGTTGCGATGTTGTCGGCGCCGATGCCAGTGATGGCACATCAGCCGGTGGTCTTGCTAAATAGTGATACGACTGCGGCGAAAGGTCCATTGTTAGTCGATGGAACTGTTTCATTTGCGGTGCGGGCATCCTTTACCAAGGCGCGGCAGAAGAAGGCATTTCGTGCTGGGTTAAAGGCTGGAGAAGATTTAGCGGTGCAATATTTAATCGTTGATCAGAAACCAGAGAGCGCGTTGAAGAATTCGAAGTTGCCGGCGCTGGTAATAACTTCACCGAGTGGAAGCAAGATGACGTTGAAATTTACAGAGCGCACTCCTTTTTATGAGCCATACGGTGGGACCAACTATCTGTATTTAGCTCGCTATAAAGCGGTAGCCGAGGAAGGTATTTATAGTTTTGTAATTACATCTCGTGCGCAAGCTGGAATCACTGTTGCAGTTGGTGAGCGCGAGATTTTTGGTGAAGTTACGCGGGATAATCAGTAATTTAATTAGTAATGAGACTTAGCACTCATTGTTGTAACACCAACACCAACAGTTACTCCAACACCACAGGTATCACCACTGCCGGTTGGTCCAGTTAAAACTGGTGATGGAAGCTTAGGTTAAAGAAAATTAATAAAGCCATGAACCAAAAAGTTAAGGCAATCTGTGCACACGCCCTGATTGCCTGCTTTTTGGCGACTGGTATTAGTTCAAGTGCGGCGAAGGAGAGTGGCGATCCGGTTTCACTCTCCATCGCTTCGCTTGGAATTTCAACGACTGTAAAGCCAATAGGTATTGAAACTGATGGATCGCTTTCGGTTCCAATTGATTCAAAGTATGCGGGTTGGTTTACAGGTGCACCCAAGCCAGGTGAAATAGGACCAGCAATAATCGTGGCTTATGTTGATAATTTAATTGTCTACGCTAAGCAAATGTCTTCTTAAAATCCATCAAAGGCGCCATCGAGCTACCCATTATTTCAGCTCCCGTCCACTATATACAGGCAAGGGATTGGCGAAACTAAGAGGTGATATCTTTCTTAGCAAATTTATCGATGGCTAGGACAAAGAAGAAAAGGCCACAGATAAAGCAGTAGGAAGCTCCGCGGGCCATGGAGGACCAGTCAATCGATTCTGAGAGTGCATCAAACCAAGTAAAAGCGTAATGAACAGGTAACCAATCGCGGATTGAGCCAAGTGCGGTGATGGTGTCCAGAATATTTAGCAGGATAGAGATACCGACAGCAACTCCAACTGCGCCAAGTGGTGCATCAGTGCGGACACTTAGGTAAAAGGCAAGTCCAGCAACAAATAACAAGGAAATTGCCAAATAGACAGTGATAATTGCTATTCGTGAAATAGCTAATCCATTTTCAAATGTTGCGCCAAGTGGAGTCTGCAGTGGGCTTAATCCAAATGTTATCCAACCTACCAACCAAGAACTGATCGGGACAAGTAATACCGCGATAGCAGAGAGAGTCAAACTCACTTTTATTTTTTGTAGTAGCAATCGGGTGCGTGGAACTGGCGAAGCCAGTAAGTAGCGCAAGGTTGACCATTGAGCTTCGCTAGCAACGGTATCGCCATTAAATATTGCAACGACAGTAACTAGAAGAAACGGGGTTGAGAAGTAGAGCATCGTCGTTGTGAAATTTGCGGCACCCAAAGTTGCTAGGCCAATCAGATCAGTTGTTCCGGAACCTAATCGCGATGGTCCGTCATTATCACCTGAAGGACCAAATTTGACTGCGAGTGCCACCAGAATTGGTAGGGAGAGGACAAAGCCGTAGGCAAAGACAGTGCGCTTTCTCTTCAATTGGCGATAGAGCTCAACTGAAAAAGGAAGAGTCTTCTGACTTTGATAACTCATTAGCTTTGCTTTCCAATCACTAGGTCATCACCGATTAGTTCAAGGAATATTTCTTCTAGGGATCGTGATTTTCGATTTTTCATTAAGATTTTTTTCATTGGACCAAAAGCTACTAACTTGCCGCGGTGCATTAAGACGACATCGGTACATGTCTGTTGCACTTCAGTCAATAAGTGAGAGGAAACTATGACGGTGCGCCCAGTGTCGGCATAATTACGTAAAACTTGGCGCATTTCTGCTATTTGTTGTGGATCTAGACCATTTGTTGGTTCATCTAGGACCAACAAATCAGGCATACCCAGCATTGCTTGGGCGATCGCCAGACGTTGGCGCATTCCTTGGCTATAGGCGCGAACTTTTTTATCAAGAGCTGTGCCTAAGTTAGCAATTGCGATAACTTCGTCTAAATATTTTTCACCAGTGCGTCCAATAGATTTCCAGTACAAATCTATATTTTCACGGCCGGAAAGATGCGGCAAGAAGCCAGGACCTTCTACAAAACTACCCAAGTTCGCTAGCGATGGTGAACCAGGGTAGATCGCCTTTCCACCTAGATAAATTGCTCCACTTGTTGGAAAGATCAAACCCATCAACATCCGAAGCGTGGTTGTTTTACCTGCACCATTTGGACCTAGTAAGCCTAAGACTTGACCGCGACTGACCGTAAATGAAAGACCCGAAACTGCTTGATATCCATCTTTGTAAACCTTAGAGAGATTCTCAATGCTAACTAAGAAATCTTGATCACTTGATTTTTTACTAGATCTTGGGCGTCGCAAGTAAGTAAATAAAAATGCAAATAGAAGGAATGCAAGTGCGAATATTGGCCATTGGTAATTACTTGCTGAACTTGTTGCGTTAGTGGCAACTACGGTTGGAGCCATTAATGGTGATAACGCGGTGACCGTGTAGAAAGATGACTCTTTTGCCATTTCGTAACCTTGATCGGTGCTGGAGATACCAATTGCTAGCTTGTCTCCAACTGCCAAATCTAAGACAACTGCTGGTAGGTCGATATCTACCGTTGCGCCATTGGCTGGGATATCTGTAATGCGCATCGGAGAAATAATTCCATTTGGTTGATTAGTGCCACCACTAGGTGTTTTTGAAATCAACGAGAAAAAGAGTGTGGCGCTACCTGTAGTGCTGGTGATGCGGACTTTTATTGATGAGCTACCAATTATTGAAATTGGTTTAGTCATTGGTTGACTCTCGATGAAGGCACTTTGTCCGGGAATGAATGCTGGGCTAAAGCCAGCGAGATTAGAAAGTAGTGATGAGGCGAGAGAGCCTGCTGAACCGATACCAGGCAAGGCGGTAATCGCACTGGGAATCCCACCGACTGGGTATGAAATCGGTACGGGTTGAGTTGATAACTCAACAGGTATTAGCTTTTCACTATTTGGTAGGGATGAGGATTTAAAGACCTTTGGAATGACTGTGGAATCTTGTAGGGAAATTGTTCCATTTACGCGTGTGAACTGGAATCGTGGAAAGCTCGTTGTCTCATTTTTTAAATTCTTATTAAACCAGCGAAGGCTTTGGGTGAGTAAATATTTTTTATCATTAGGACCACCATCATGTCCA
>JBBQEE010000032.1:0-8470 GCA_038320375.1 Candidatus Nanopelagicales bacterium | reverse complement strand
CCGTAATTTGTCAGTATGTTACATATTTCATTGAGCATGAACTCTCTTCTGTTGGAGATGCATCAGAAGAGAGTGCATGCTCATTGAAATCTAGAACGCGGACATCGACACCGTAATTTGTCAGGATGTTACAGAAAGCCGCAATCGGTCCATTGCCAGTTCCAGTTAACTCGACCGCTTCTGTGCGGTCAGTCATTTGCACTGTTAGATGCACATCTTCGCCCATTACTGAACTCTGCGAGAGTCCCTTTAAACGGAAACGTCCCCATGGCGCTGATTCAGTTGGCAGGTACTCATCTTCAAAGACTTGCCAGAGTTGTTCGGCGGTGACTTCACCACCATCATTTTCAGTTTTTGCCTGAACGACTTTGCTAAATTCAATTTGTAAGCGACGCGGCAGATCAAGTTGGTGTTCATTCTTCATTAAATAAGCAACGCCACCCTTGCCAGATTGTGAATTGACTCGAATAACCGCTTCGTATGAACGGCCAACATCTTTTGGATCAATTGGTAAATAAGGAACTGCCCAAGTGTGTTGGTCGCGAGTAACTCCAGCTGCGGCGGCATCGCGATCCATCTGATCAAAACCTTTTTTGATGGCATCTTGGTGTGAACCAGAGAAAGCAGTGAAAACTAAATCGCCACCGTATGGATGACGTTCGGCCACTGTAAGTTGATTGGCATATTCAACGGTACGTCGAATTTCATCGATATCTGAAAAATTAATCATCGGATCAATACCGTGTGAAACCAAGTTCATTCCAAGTGTTACCAAGCAGACATTTCCAGTGCGCTCACCGTTTCCGAATAGCGTTCCTTCAATACGATCGGCTCCTGCTAAATAACCAAGCTCTGCCGCAGCCACTCCGGTACCACGATCATTATGTGGATGGAGGGAAACAATGACGCTCTCTCGATTTACTAAATTACGACACATCCACTCAATTGAATCGGCATAAACATTTGGTGTCGCCATTTCAACCGTGGCGGGCAAATTCATAATAGTTTTCCATTGCGGAGTCGGTTTCCAGATTGCATTAACGGCATTGCAGACTTCGACTGCAAATTCGAGTTCAGTTCCAGTGTATGACTCTGGAGAATATTCAAATGAGACTTTAGTCCCGGGCACTGTGGAAACTAAGTCCAGACAAAGTTGTGCACCATCGGTTGCGATTTTCTTAATTCCATCTTTATCTAGCCCAAAGACCACTTTGCGCTGCAACGTTGAAGTCGAGTTATATAAGTGGACGATTGCCTGCTTGGATCCCTTGATCGAATCATAAGTACGACGAATCAGTGGTTCGCGAGCTTGGGTTAAGACCTGAATAATTACATCATCAGGGATTAAATCTTCATCAATTATTTTACGAACAAAATCGAAATCAGTCTGGCTCGCACTTGGGAAGCCAACTTCGATCTCTTTGTATCCCATGGCAATGAGTAACTTAAACATCGCTAATTTGCGTGGGGTATCCATCGGATCGATAAGTGCTTGGTTGCCATCACGTAAATCAACTGAGCACCACTGGGGCGCCTTGGTCATTTGTTTAGTTGGCCAAGTGCGATCCTTAAGATCTACTGGAATAAAAGATGAATACCGATGCACGGGCATCGATGATTGTTTTTGACCTGGGAAATTCTTTTCTGTTGTCAACCTGCGCTCCTTAAAATTTATTGGGCTTGTCCTTTATTTACTGGTGCGACAAACCCCGCAGCGAGGGAACCAGTTATTTGGCCCCGCCACGGCAGCTAAGGAGGAGGCTGCGTGTAAACATGGTTTAAGAGTAACTTGTCGGGAGCGCTACGGGCAAGTGAACCTTAGAAAACGTGAATTTGCTCCATAACTTCCATTATTTTCACAGTATCTGCAAGACTCAAAATTGGGCTTTCAGTTAGGCCTTTAGCAATACATTCTTCAACATGGATCGCCTGATATTGCATGCCGCGACCCTGAATTTTTTCTTCGTAACTTCGCACTAATTTGTGGTCAGTATCAAAAACATTAAAGGTGGTCTGCTCGAAGAACCAGCCATGAATTTCAATGCGACCTTTTGTGCCATGAATTGCTGCATTTAGGGTGCCAGCCATAGTCATACATGAATTGATCATGGCCAGACTTCCGTTGTTGTATTGGAAAACAGCAGCCGTTGCAGAATCAACACCGGTATCAGTCATGATTGATTTACCAATGACTGAATCTGGAAACCCTAAAGTTCGGATTGCCATATGGACTGGGTAAATACCTAAGTCGTAGTGCGCACCGCCACCCTGTTCGCGATTCCATAAACGCGGCGCTTTCTCAATTGGTAAATACTGACTGTGATCGGCATAAACATAATGTGGAGTTCCAATTTCACCACTATTAATCGCCGCAAATACTGCGCTCATAGTTGGCAAGAAACGAGTCCACATCGCCTCCATTACAAAAACTTTATTTTTCTTAGCGGCAGCGTAAATTTCGTGGGCATCGGCAGCGTTCATGGTGAATGGCTTTTCTAACAGAACGTGCTTGCCCGCATTGATCGCCAAAAGTGCGTGATCTTTATGCAAAGTCTGTACCGTTGAAATATAAATTACATCAACTTCGGGATCTGCCACCAGTGATGCGTAATCTGAATGGCGATTTGGGATATTGAATTTATCGGCAAAGGCGTTAGTTCGCACCAAGTCACGAGTTGCCACCGCTTGAATCGTTAACCCTGCATGTCCAAAATCAGTTGCGATGATGTCAGCAATTCCACCTGCACCTAAATATCCCCAACGAAGTCCCATGCGGATAAAGTAACAGGGTTACTTAAAAATAGGTTAAAGGACTGGTAAATATCTATCTAATTCGTAGGCGCTAACTTGACGGCGATAGTCCTGCCATTCAGCGCGCTTATTACGCAGCACATATTCAAATACATGCTCGCCTAAAGTTTCGCGCACTAGTTCACTCTTTTCCATAATGGCAATTGCTTCGTCAAGATTGGCTGGAAGTGATGCTGGCGTATCGGTATTAACTAATTCGTATTTTTCTTCGATTCCCTTTAGGCCAGCAGCGAGCATTACCGCGTAAGCTAAATATGGATTGCAAGCAGAATCAGGTGAACGAAATTCAATGCGGGTGGAATTCTCTTTATTTGGTTTGTACATCGGGATTCGCACGAGCGCGCTGCGATTGTTATGGCCCCAAGTAATTAAGGCGGGTGCTTCTCCCCCACCTTGCAGCCGCTTATAAGAGTTAACCCACTGATTTGTCACAGCGGTGATTTCAGATGAATGCTTGAGAATTCCCGCAATAAATGAGCGGGCGACTTTCGATAAATTTAACTCGGCCGAGGCATCATAGAAAGCATTTTTTTCGCCTTCAAAAAGTGAGACGTGAGTGTGCATTCCACTTCCGGGATGTTCAGTAAATGGCTTTGGCATGAATGAAGCATAGAAACCTTGTTCTAGCGCCACTTCTTTAATTACATGGCGGAAAGTCATGATGTTATCGGCGGTGCTCAACGCATCGGCGTAACGCAGATCAATTTCTTGTTGACCCGGTGCTCCCTCGTGATGGCTAAATTCAACTGAAATTCCCATTGCCTCCAACATGGTGATCGCTTGGCGACGAAAATCATGACCGACGACAGCTGGGGTGTGATCAAAATATCCGCCTTGATCAACCGGTACTGGTTGCTCACCTTTTATTGGTTGATTTTTAAATAAGAAGAATTCAATTTCTGGATGGGTGTAACAGGTGTAACCCATCTGCGCTGCTTTATTTAACGTGCGACGTAAAACATTGCGGGGGTCGGCATGTGATGGCGATCCATCTGGCATCGTGATGTCACAGAACATACGGGCCGCACCCGGTGCTTCGGTGCGCCAAGGCAAAATTGAGAATGTTGCGGGATCTGGTTTTGCCAACATATCTGATTCAGTTTCTCGGGCAAAGCCTTCAATTGCCGATCCATCAAAGCCAATACCTTCTTCAAAAGCATTTGCTAATTCAGCGGGAGCAATCGCCACTGATTTTAAGTAACCCAGAACATCGGTAAACCACAATCGTATAAATCGAATATTTCGTTCTTCAATTGTGCGCAGCACAAACTCCTGCTGCTTACTCATTTGGTTTTCAGAGCGACTTGATTCAGGCATAAGCCAATAGTGCCAAGGCCAAGTTACGGCTATGTTACATCTTGCTGGGGTTAACTCTTATTGGTCATCGGCAAGCGGCGATCCTTACCAAAAGCCCGCTTGGAAACCTTAGGACCCGGTGGGTATTGGCGTCTCTTATATTCAGCCTTATCAACTAAGGAAATCACTCGAGCAACTAACTCCGGATCAAAGCCCGCCGCGATTAGCGCCGCAGAACCCTGATCGTCATCGACGTAAGCTGTTAAAACGCGGTCGAGTAATAGGTAGTCAGGAAGTGAATCAGAATCTTTTTGGTCTGGGCGAAGTTCAGCGCTCGGTTCTTTTTCAATTGAATTTACCGGGATCGGCTCAGCCTCACCATTTGCCCGCGCAACTTCATTTCTCCATAGCGAAAGCGCCCAGACATCGGTTTTATAAATATCTTTAATCGGAGCAAAGCCGCCAACCGCATCGCCATAAAGTGTGGAGTATCCGACGGCCAATTCTGATTTGTTGCCGGTTGCTAAAACCAGATGCCCCTCTTGATTTGAGATTCCCATCAACGTTGTCCCGCGAACTCGCGCTTGCAGATTTTCTTCGGCAATTCCCTGAAGCGTTAAGTTCTGCATAAAAGCTTCGACCATGGGAGCAATCGGAACTACGCGAAAATGAATTCCTGTGGCCCGCGCTAAAGCTTGGGCATCGGCGAGTGAGTGATCCGATGAATATTTACTTGGTAGAGCAACTGCATTTACGAACTTGGCACCAAGGGCATCAACGGCAATTGCCGCAACAAGTGCGGAATCTATTCCACCTGAAAGTCCCAGAATTACGCTGCGAAAACCGTTCTTTCCCACATAGTCTCGCAAACCAACAACTAAAGCGTTCCAAATTTCCTCACGGTCATCTAACCGAATCGCTACACCCGGAATTAAAGCGCGATCAATTCTTACTTCATCTTCTGAAATTATTACATCGGGGGTACTTGTCTTGGTGGTTACATCAATGTCGACTACCGCAATGCCGTCTTCAAATTGTGGTGCTCGCGCAATGACTTCACCACTTGCACCAACGACAATACTGTCGCCATCAAAAACTAAATCATCTTGACCACCAGTCATATTTACATAGACCAGTGGCGCCCCGGCTTGGCGGGCCCGCTTAGTAACTAACTCAAGTCGCACATCATCTTTAGCGCGTTCGTATGGCGAACCATTCGGAACAATTACCAACCCCGGATTTCGTGCCGCCAATTTTTCAGTAATTCCGCCATCAATCCAAAGATCTTCGCAGATCGCAATTCCGACATCAACGCCATGAATGCGCACCACCAATGTTTTATCGCCAGGCACAAAGTTACGAAACTCATCAAATACCCCATAATTCGGAAGATGACATTTGGCATAACGTGCCTTTACGGAGCCTTCAGAAATAACGGCCACCATATTTTGGGGCGCCCCATTTACTTGGTCGAGATATCCAACGATTGCTAGGCAACCACCAGTTAAGTCTCTCGCCAATTCAGTCAGCGCACTTTGGCTTGCCCATTGAAATGATGGTCGAAGCGCTAAATCTTCAACTGGGTATCCCGTTAAAACCATCTCTGGAAAGACGACGATATGCGCACCAGCTTCGCGCGCAGTGCGAAAATTCTCGAGTATTAACGCAGCATTTCCGACTAGATCTCCCACCGTGGGGTTGATCTGGGCTAAGGCAACGCGCAACTTCATACTTAAAGAGTAATGGAATACCCTTACACCCGTACCCGGGGACTTCTCGCGAAGCTTCGAGGCTGGAGGAAAAATGACTACAACAACGCTCTATGGCGGAGCCGCACATCGTCGCGTGACCATCATTGATTTAAAAAAAGCAAAAACCGCTGGCGAAAAATGGGCCATGCTCACGAGTTACGAACAGATGACTGCTGAGATTTTTGACCAAGCTGGAATCCCCGTACTTCTGGTTGGCGATAGCGCGGGCAATAATTTTCTAGGTCATGAAAATACAATCCCCGTAACTGTCGATGATTTAATCCCGTTAACTCGCGCAGTTGTACAGGGCTCAAAACGCGCCATGGTTGTGGCTGATCTGCCATTTGGTTCTTACGAATCTTCGCCTGAACAAGCGCTCGCTACATCAACTCGTTTCTTCAAAGAAGCCGGTGCGATGGCGGTAAAACTAGAAGGTGCACATTTAGCAACAGTTGAAAAATTGGCGAGCTCAGGAATTCCGGTGATGGGCCATTTAGGTTTAACCCCGCAATCGCTTCATCAACTCGGTGGCTATCGCGTTCAGGGTCGCGAAGATGGCGATGTAATTTTGCAGGCCGCTCTTGATCTGGAAAAAGCCGGGGCTTTTGCGATAGTTCTGGAGCTAGTTCCTGCCGAATTAGCGGCGCGAATAACCTCCGCCTTGAGTATTCCAACTATCGGAATTGGCGCCGGAGTCAGCTGTGATGCGCAAGTTTTAGTCTGGACTGATTTAGTTGGCTTAACTGCAAACCCACCAAAATTAGCGAAGGCCTATCGCAATCTGCGTGGTGAAATTTCGGCCGCTGCCCAAGAATTTGCTGCTGAAGTGCGCGGGGGAACTTTCCCTGCCGCCGAAAATACCTTTAACTAGCGCAGGTGAACTCCGAAAAGCGGTCTCGATTCGCAATTGACCTGACTCCGCTTAAAAAATACCCAGATTTTCGCAATTTATGGGCATCTGGACTGATTACCTACCTCGGTTCGATGATTACCTACGTTGCAGTTCCATTTCAGATCAAGGAAATGACTAACTCATACATTGCAGTTGGTATTTCCGGAGTAGTCGAAATCGTTCCACTAATACTCTTCGGTCTCTATGGTGGAGTTCTAGCCGATTATGTAGATCGTAAGAAAATGATCTGGGTGACCGAATTCGCTTCCTTGGTTCTAGTGGCCATCTTGCTCTTTAACTCATTGCTACTTAACCCAAATCTGTTATTGATCTACATCATCATTGGAATATTCGCAGCCGTCAACGGATTACAGCGCCCCAGCGCTGATGCAATTTTGCCGCGACTAGTTGGCCATGAGGATTTGCCAGCAGCGAGTGCTTTGATGAGTTTGCGTTGGCAACTTGGAGTCATTGTTGGACCAACTATTGGTGGAATTTTGATTGCATCGTTTTCAGTTTCAGCAGGTTACATCGCCGACATCTCAACTTTCTTTATTTCACTTGTATTGTTGCTGCGCGTTAAAAATGTGCCTGCCAATCCAGAGGCTGAAAAGCCATCTCTGGCAGGCTTATTAGAGGGTGTGCGATATGCATTCAGTCGCCAAGATTTATTAGGTACTTACGTCATTGATTTGGCAGCAATGTTTTTTGCAATGCCGATTGCGCTCTTTCCATTCTGGGCAGATCAACTTGGTGCTCCTTGGGCTCTCGGATTGCTCTACGCCGCCGGCACCGTTGGGTCAGTTGTTGTAACTCTGACCAGTGGTTGGACTCGCAGTTATCGATTCCATGGGCGAGCAGTTATCTGGGCAGCGATCGGTTGGGGTGTCGCCATCGCCTTAGCCGGGCTTTCGAATTCTCTAATTTTGGTTCTGCTCTTTTTAGCAATGGCGGGGGCTGCCGATATGGTCAGCGCTTTATTTCGCGGCACTATTTGGAACCAAACAATTCCTGACGGATTTCGTGGACGACTTGCAGGAATCGAATTACTTTCATATTCAGTTGGTCCACTCGCCGGACAGATGCGCGCCGCATCAATGGCGGCAGTTACTAGTTTGAGCTTTTCAGTAACATTTGGTGGGATTTTATGTGTACTTTCGGTCGCGATTTTGGCGCTTTTTCTTCCAAAATTCCGAAAATATGATGCCGAAACGAACGAATTTGCCGTTCAAATGCGAAAAATTCGCGCCGAATCTGAAAATTCGCCAGAAAATCGCGATGCAGAGTGAAAATTAAATAAAAATAAGAAAATAAAAGTGAAAATATTTCGCAAATGCACAAAAAATTAAAAAAATAAATTACGACACGCACTGCGTTTTTTATCACTATGTACTGGCATATTTTTTGCATTTCCGTCACACTTATCTACGAACAGGTTTGGGTGACGGATCCGAACCATTCCGATAGGAGAAGTACGTGGCCGCAGCAAAGAAAGCAGCACCTAAGAAGCGTAAGAAGGCAGCAGCTCCAGCAGCAGCACCTAAGAAGCGTCGCAAGAAGGCAGCCGTAAAGGCAGCAGCTCCAAAGCGTCGCAAGAAGGCAGCAGCTAAGAAGGCAGCTCCAAAGCGTCGCAAGAAGGCAGCAGCTAAGAAGGCAGCTCCAAAGCGTCGCAAGAAGGCAGCAGTTAAGAAGGCAGCTCCAAAGCGTCGCAAGAAGGCAG
>JBBQEE010000031.1:0-8486 GCA_038320375.1 Candidatus Nanopelagicales bacterium | reverse complement strand
GATCAAGATTGCCAATGACACACTTTATGGTCTTGGTGCTGGTGTCTGGACACGCGATATGCACGCGTCCTATCGTTTAGGTCGTGCAATCAAAGCTGGCCGAGTTTGGACAAATTGTTATCACGCATATCCTGCCCATGCTGCATTCGGTGGCTATAAGTCATCAGGTATCGGTCGCGAGAATCACAAGATGATGCTCGATCACTACCAACAGACTAAGAACCTTCTAGTCTCCTACAGCCCAAAGAAACTTGGGTTCTTTTAAAAATTAATATGGAGCGCGTAACTATCACAGCAATTGCCTTGGATATGGTGAAGAAATTAGAGGGTCGATATGGCCTACTCATGTTTCATCAATCCGGCGGTTGCTGTGATGGTTCGGCACCTATGTGTTACCCGAAAGATGATTTTATTATTGGACAAGCAGATGTGTTTTTAGGAAGCGTTGGCGATGATCAATCGCAGAGTCCGTTCTATATGTCTGGTGCTCAGTTTGAATATTGGAAACATACCCACCTCACCGTTGATTTAGTGCCGGGGCGAGGAAGTGGATTTTCAGTCGAAGCACCAGAGGGTTTTAGGTTCTTAATTCGTTCTCGTATTTACACCGATGCTGAGTATTTTGAATTGGAGAAGCAACCTATTCTCTTGGGTAGGCGGCATATATAAAACGCTCACAGAGAGGCTCTTATCTTCCTATCGCGGCAGTGGTGTGGGTTGGATAGGCTTAACGATGACCCAGTTAGAACGGATTTGCCCTGAAGAAAGGTGCTGATTCATGCAGTTATGGATGTGGCTGGTAGCAGGAGGCGCGCTTTTAGTTGCCGAGATGCTTACCGTTGACCTTTTATTTGCTTCCCTTGCCTTCTCAGCCTTTGTTGCCGCAATTGCAAATGCCCTTGGCGCAAACATGGCGGTGCAGGGATTTGTCTTTGCTGTGGCAGCGCTTCTCTCCTTATTGATATTTAGACCGATCGCTTTAAAGAATTTGAAGAAGAGCACTCCGGATTTTTCTACCAATGTCGATGCGCTCATTGGCGCACCAGCACTTGCTTTGACGGCAATTGATGATCTTTCCGGACAGGTAAAGCTCAGTGGAGAGATTTGGAGCGCTCGCAGTGATTCGGGAGCGATTGCCCAAGATGCCAGAGTTGAAGTTGTTGCAATTGAAGGTGCCACCGCAGTTGTAAAGAAGAAAGGTTGATCTCATGAATTATTCCTTAGGTGTACTCATACTCCTTGTCGTTATTTTTGGTGTTGTCCTAGGGCGAGCTATTCGCATAGTTCCGCAAGCAAGCGCGGGCTTGGTAGAACGACTTGGGCGCTATCAACGAACCTTGGGTGCAGGGCTCACAATTATTATTCCCTTTGTGGATCGTTTGCGGCCACTGATCGATATGCGCGAGCGGGTAGTTTCCTTTCCACCGCAACCAGTGATTACTGAAGATAACCTTGTGGTCTCAATTGATACAGTTATTTATTTTCAAGTTACTGATCCAAAATCTGCCACATATGAGATTGAAAATGTAATTCAAGGAATTGAGCAATTGACAGTAACCACATTGCGAAACGTGGTTGGAGGATTAGATTTAGAAGCTGCCCTAACTTCACGAGATTCAATTAATGCTGCTTTACGTGGGGTCTTAGATGAGGCCACCGGTAAATGGGGAGTTCGCGTCAATCGCGTAGAGCTAAAGGCGATTGATCCACCTCCAAGTGTGCAAGAGTCGATGGAGAAGCAGATGCGTGCAGAGCGTGATAAGCGCGCCGCGATTTTGACCGCAGAAGGTGAAAAACAAAGTCAGATTTTGACAGCAGAGGGCGCGCGTCAAGCCGAAATTCTTCGTGCCGAAGGCGATGCACAAGCTGCGATTTTACGTGCCGATGGTGAGGCCGCTGCAATCAAAAAAGTATTTGGCGCTATTCATGATGCTAATCCAGATGAGAAAGTTCTGGCTTACCAGTATTTGCAACAGTTGCCAGCGATAGCAAATGGCACTGCAAGTAAGATCTGGGTGATTCCAGCTGAGCTAAGTGGTGCCGCTGAACAGATCATGAAGGCTTTCAAAAAGTAGTTATTAGAGTTTATGTTGGCAAGTGCGGCGGAGGCTGCTGAGAATCAATTACTAGATCAATCAGTATTTCAGATTGACGCCAAAGCCTTCAAATTACTTGAGCGTCAGCTCGCGGCTCCGTCAAAAAGTAATAAAAAGTTACAAGAGTTATTGAACTTTCGCACTCCTTGGTAGTTGGAAGCTTTTCAGTTGTCCAGCTAACTATTTCTTATCAACTCGCAGAGTTTAATTCTGGAAATTCAGTCCTTGATAATTGGCTTAAAAATAATGGCATTCAAGCTCAACAAAGTAATACTGCTGCCGTCTACCTTCTCTTAA
Organism: Candidatus Nanopelagicales bacterium; assembly: GCA_038320375.1. Taxonomy (GTDB): domain Bacteria; phylum Actinomycetota; class Actinomycetes; order Nanopelagicales; family Nanopelagicaceae; genus Planktophila. The sequence goes on along the minus strand of JBBQEE010000031.1, from coordinate 6,093 downwards.
ATGGTGAAACCGTCGTTGGGTATTACGCAATTGCAATGAGCAGTATCGAGCAAAGTAAATCAACGGTGCGAGTAAGTAAAGGAACAGGTAAGCATCGGATTCCCATGGCGCTAATTGCGCGATTAGCGATTGATTTAAGTATTCAGGTAAAGGGCAATGGAGCAATTTTGCTGAAGGATGCGGTTCTGCGCGCCATCTTGGCATCTGTATCTGTCGCGTGTCACGGAATATTGGTTCACGCGATTGATGATTCAGCGGTTGCTTTTTATAGCCGATTCGGATTTGAAATATCTCCGATCGCTCCACGTACGTTAATGGTACTTCTCAAGGATCTTAAATAGCCAGATTTCTCGAAACGATCTGGCATTGGTAGAAATTCAACCTGACCAGTTCGGTAATAAACGCTAGATTTTGCTCGTGAAAGAGATCGATATTTCCTTAGATGCCCAAGATATACTGCAGGATCATTTTCAGGGTTTGCATTCAGGCGGCGGACGCAGTTACATAAAAGGCGGACAGAGCGCGGCTGATGAAGCGTTAGCAAATTTAGATGTCAAGGGGTATGCCAAGAAGCGATCGCAGGTGCAGCCGGTAAATACTCGCGGGGCAACGATGTTATCTCCATATATTCGCCACAACTTGATAACTTTGAGCGATGCTTGGCGCGCGGTAAGAGCGGCATCTTATGAGGATAAAGAGAAGTTTCAGGATGAATTACTTTGGCAGGAATACACCAGACACTTATATGCCCGCATTGGCACTCGGCTATTTCGTAATCTCCGTTATGAACAAGAGTGGACTACACCGGGTGATGGATGGCCCAAGGAAATGGCGTGTATTGATTCGGTTGTTGATGAGTTAGAGAGTGATGGCTGGATCGTAAATCAATCGCGAATGTGGATGGCATCGCAATGGACGGTGCGCAATGAAGCGGGTTGGTTAAACGGGCAAGAGCGGATGTATCAGAATTTATTAGATGGATCACGGGCGGCGAATCTTTCGGGGTGGCAGTGGACCGTTGGATCAGTAACGGGTAAACCGTATGGATTTGCGAGATGGCAAGTGGAGAACCGCGCACCCGGTCTATGTTTTAAGTGTTCGCTGAAGAAGGCGTGCCCAATTCAGGAGTTTAAAGAGTTGGCTCCGCTTGATGATGTTGAGGCTGAGCCATTGTTAGCGGCAGATCCCAATCCCAGTGCAACAGCGGGGCCGATCGTTGCAATTAAAAATCGTGTGCCCGAATATGTGTTGATCACAATCGATTCGATGGGCGATAGCGATGCGGCGTTAGTCGCGCATCCAGAACTGCCAGTGGTCTTTGTTTTCAACGAGGGTGCGCTGGCAAAGTTAAAACTTTCAAGTAAGCGGATTTATTTTTATTTGGAGACGTTGCAGGATCTTGCCAAGCGCCGTAACTTGCGGGTTTATTTGGGAAGTCCGTATGAATTTGCTAAGGAGAATGCGGTGGCAGTTACCTATGCGCCGGTGCCGAGTTTTAATAAATTTACTGATTTAGCCGAGATTCATCCCTATCCATGGTTGAAGCAACCACACGCCAGTTCAGTAAAATCATTCTCTGCTTGGCGAGGAAAATTGAAGTAGATTTTGGCTTATGAGATTAAGGCTTCAGGCAGTGACGGCCAAGCGGTTGTATCTGGCGTTGGTGATTGTAATTCCTGTGGTTGTTGCAGCTAACCCTGCAGTGCAAGCTGCTGAAGATGATCTGATTATTCGAGAAGTCGATTTGGTTAGCACTCAGGTAGAAGGCGGACGTGGAGCGGCGTTGGCGATATTAAAAGATGGCTCGCTCTTACTTGGTGGAGGAGAACGTGGAGATACGCTCTTTTTATATGCCCAAGAGAAACTCACAAAAATTGGCAAAGTATCAACACAGAGCGAACGAATTCGTGATTCTAGATTTGCACCAACTGATATTGCAATATTAAAAGAAGATGCCGATACTGCTGAGCTTTTGATTTCTTATCCGCGATTAACGCGTGGTCCAGATTGTGTGAGGTTGGTGGTCTTTCGTTACACCATGTCAAAGCAGGCGATGACTCTGCAAAAACGCGAGCGTTGGTTTCAAGGAAAACCTTGTGTGCCAATCAGCGCAGTGCAACAGGCAGCAGGTCGCATGGAGGTAATTGACAACAAGAGCGCTTACTTAACAACTGGTGATCTCGGTTTTCCAAAGATCAATCAAGTTGCAGCAAGAGGTTGGTTGGGTGGCGTTTTTGAGATCAGCGCAAAGAGCGTTAATCAAATTTCCAGAGGACACCGAAATCCGCAAGGGATTGTAAAGATTGGAACTTCTTTATATATCTCTGAACATGGACCGCGTGGTGGAGACGAATTAAATTTAATTAAAGCTGGCAAAGATTATGGATGGCCATTCGTAACTTTCGGTCAGGCATATAGCTCTGGTGATTATGTGAAACCAAGTAATCCGGGGACTCATGTAGGATATGAAAAGCCTCTGTATTACTGGGTGCCTTCAGTTGCACCGACTGAATTGATCGCTCTTCCAATGGGCTCACAATGGAAGAGCAATCAAGGAAAGATCGTGATGGGAACTCTGGCAGAACAAGTTCTCATATTTATTGAGATGAAATCATTCGATCAAGTTGGGGAGGTAACTTCTCATGATGTGGGTGAGAGAATACGTGACCTAGAACTGGCTCCCGATGGCAATATGGTGGCAACGACCGATAGCGGCAAGGTTTTATTTATTTCTAGCCGTTAGTCATATGCAAAGTGCCTAGTTTTCTCTACGATTTGGCTCTAACGAAGCGGAGCAAATAATGGAAAAGCACATGCTGAAAATGCGCGATGGACGTTTACTTGAAGTTCATACAGCAGGAGATCCAACTGGTCCAGCAATTGTTTTTCATCATGGAACTCCCTCATCAGTTCTGACTTGGAAAGATTGGCTACCAAACGTTGCCGCACGTGGTCTCTTTGCAATCTCATCGAGTCGAGCAGGTTATGGAAACAGTGATCGCCGCGCAGGTAGAAGTTTTGGCGATAACGTAAGTGATACAGCAGATGTATTAGATTATTTCGGAGTTAAAGATTTTGTTTCAATTGGATGGTCTGGTGGTGGTCCGCACGCACTTGCCGATACTCAAGACTCAAGAAATCGTGGCGCAATAAGTCTTGCTGGCATTGCCCCATTTGGAGATCCAGCACTTGATTTCCTAGCAGGCATGGGTGAAGAAAATGAGATTGAATTTGGTGCCGCAATCGCCGGAACTACGGAGTTAACAAAATGGATGGATGAAAACGCTACAGGGATGAAGAGCGTTACTGGTGATTTATTAGTAAAAGAATTTGGCGGACTATTGAGTGAAGTTGATAAGTCAGTCTTTGACCTAGAGACAGCAAATGATATGGCTGAAACAACACGGCATGGGCTATCAGTTAGTTATCACGGATGGTTTGATGATGATGTTGCTTGCTGTAGTGATTGGGGATTTGATATTGGCGCGATAAAAGTGCCGGTGCAATTGTGGCAGGGAGATCAAGATTTGATGGTGCCGCATTCTCACGGGTATTACCTTCACGCCAAGATGCCTGATTCTAAATTAGTCTTCAAGACGGGCGAAGGGCACGTATCGCTAGTGGTCAATGATCGCGATGAGATCATCTCAATTGCTGCGGTTCTGCTCGCCTAAATAGTGTTTTAAGCCTACTATCGGGCAGTAAGCAGTGCAGTTTTGCACAAAGACCCGCTAATGAGTAAAGGACTAAAAAGATATGAAATTTAAATCAATCAAAATTGCGAGTGCCTTAATTGCTGGCGCACTCGTATTAGCAGGTTGTAGTTCAGATAGTTCTGACTCAGCAGACGGTGGATCAATCACTGTTGCCTATCAGAACGATATTGCAACACTGGATCCAGCCATTGGTTATGACTGGCAGAACTGGTCAATCATTAAGTCACTATTTAGTCGTGTTTTAGATTACAAGCCAGGAACGGATACGTTAGTTCCAGATTTAGCGACAGAGATGCCAACTATATCTGCTGATGGAAAGACATTTGAAATCACACTTCGTGATGACGCTGTATTCCATAACGGTCGCTCACTAACTGCCGATGATGTTAAGTACTCAATCGAGCGCGCTGTTAACCCAACGACCCAGAGCCCAGGGGCTGGCTTCTTCGCCAGCATTGATGGTTTTGATGCCGCATCTGCAGGAAAGACAACTGATCTTTCAGGTATTGTGGTTAATAGCCCAACATCACTGACAATCACACTTTCACGTGCTGATGCAACATTCCTTCATGTGCTTGCAATTAACTTTGCCAGCGTTGTTCCAAAAGAAGAAGTTGAAAAGTACGGTGAAGATTTTGGAAAGAATCCAGTTGGTTCAGGTGCATTTAAATTCACCTCATGGACACTTGGCCAGAAGCTAGTTCTAGATAAGAACCCTGATTACTACACAGCAGGAGTTCCAAAGGTTGGCCAAATCAATTTTGAAGTTGGAATCGATCCAACAGTTGCATTACAGCGACTAAAGAATGGTGAAGTTGATATTCTTGGAGATAGCATTCCAGCCGCTGATTACATTAAGGAAAGTGGCGATTCAAAGAATAAGGATCGCATCGTTGAAGGTGGACAACTACAAACTGGTTATGTCACTCTCAATGTAAAGATGAAGCCTTTTGATAATGTAAAGGTTCGTCAAGCAATCAACCACGCAATCGATAAGGATCGCATTACGCAGATCATTAACGGACGCGCAGTTGCTGCCAATCAGCCACTTCCACCTTCAATGCCAGGTTATGACAAGAACTACAAGGGCTTTGAATATAACGTTGCTGGTGCAAAGGCACTTCTTGCAGAAGCAGGTCTTGCTGCAGGATTCAGTACAGAACTTTGGACAAGTAACACTGATCCAAACCCACGTATTGCACAATCAATTCAGCAGGATCTTGCAGCGATCGGAATCAAAGTTGCAATCAAGTCACTTGCGCAAGCAAACGTGATTGAAGCCGGCAGCAATGGCAAGGCCCCAATGGTCTGGTCAGGTGGAATGGCTTGGATTGCAGACTTCCCAGATCCAAGTAACTTCTGGGGTCCAATCCTTGGTTGCGGTGGCGCAGTACCTGGGGGATGGAACTGGTCTCAGTATTGCAATAAGGCACTTGATGCCGAAGCTGTAAAAGCTGATTCAATGACTGATCCAAAGATGGCTGCAGATCGCAACAAACTTTGGTCATCTGTCTTTACTCGCGCAATGGATGAAGCACCATGGGTGCCAATCTTTAACGAGAAGCGAATCACCATGAAGTCAGACCGACTTGGTGGAGATGTTTCGCTTTATGTCGATCCAGTTCACATTCCAGTGAACTACGACCATATCTTCATCAAATAACTATAAGTTTAAATATTTATAGCAATTGAGGTAGATTTAAAGCATGATAAAGAATATTCATGCAACTGATCATCACTTTGGGTGGGATAATTCAATCTCACCCAAAGTGATTGTTCAGCCCGGCGAAACCGTCCTCGTTGAAACAATTGATTCATCTGCGGGACAAATAACAAAAACATCTGAACTACCTGATCTAATCAATTTAGATTTTTCAAAGGTAAATCCAGTAACTGGTCCGATCTTGGTAGAAGGCGCTGAGCCAGGGGATGCAGTTGAAATTTCATTTCTTGAATTCCACACTAAAGGTTGGGGCTGGACTGCAAACATTCCAGGCTTCGGTCTTTTAGCTGATCAATTCACAGATCCAGCGCTTCATATTTGGAACTTTGATGCCAGTAATCCAAAGAGCTCAACATTTGCTCGCGGTGGCAAAGTTGGTTTAAAGCCATTCGTTGGAACTATCGGAGTGGCACTCGCCGAAAATGGTCTGCACTCAGTTGTTCCACCGCGCCAAACTGGCGGTAATTTAGATATTCGCGATATGTCGGCCGGCACAACTCTCTTATTACCCGTTGAAGTTAAAGGCGCACTCCTATCTATTGGAGATACTCACGCTGCCCAAGGCGATGGTGAAGTCTGCGGAACCGCAATCGAAAGTCCAATCGATGTATTGGTAAAGATTAATTTAGTTAAAGGTGCAAACCTTAAGTCACC
>JBBQEE010000030.1:0-8578 GCA_038320375.1 Candidatus Nanopelagicales bacterium | reverse complement strand
AAAACTTCTGGGCTGCCAAGATCAAAACGTAAGGCCTCTAAAAATTCAGAAGGGTCCTCTGTCTCCTTCTGCCATTCATGCAGTTGACGTAACCAGAGCATCTCCGGAGAAGTGGAATCTGATTCACTCCCCTGTTTATATTTCCAGTGCGCAGCGATACCAAATTCAGCGCGTGAATGCATATCGTAAGTGCGGATCTGAATTTCGATCGCCTTACCATTTGGTCCAATAACCGTTGTATGAAGAGATTGATAGAGATTGAATTTCGGCATTGCGATGTAATCTTTGAATCGTCCCGGTACTGGTGACCACCGCGCGTGAATCGAACCAAGCACCGCATAGCAATCCCGAACATCGTTCACTAAGACTCTGATACCCACTAAATCATAAATATCATTAAAGTCTCGTCCACGAACAACCATCTTCTGATAGACGCTAAAGTAATGTTTTTTTCGTCCAGATACAGTTGCAACAATTGAATCCTTATCTAGATATGATTCAACTGCGGCAATAACTTCTTGGCTAAGTGAATCGCGTGAGGGTGAACGCTCTGCGACTAGCCGCGAAATTTCTTCGAATTTCTTTGGCTCAAGTACTTCGAAGGAGAGATCCTCTAGCTCCCATTTGATCGCGTTCATGCCAAGTCGATGGGCTAGAGGTGCGTAAATATCTAAAGTTTCGCGCGCTTTTCGTTCCGCGGTTTCCAATGATACAAACTTCCAAGTACGCGCATTGTGTAGCCTGTCCGCCAATTTAATAACGAGAACTCGAATATCGCGCGACATCGCAACGACCATCTTGCGAACGGTTTCGGCCTCGGCTGTTGGTCCGTAAGTTAATTTATCTAACTTCGTTACTCCATCAACTAAGCCCGCAATTTCGTCTCCGAAATCACTTCGTAACTGGGTCAATGAATACGGAGTATCTTCAACTGTGTCGTGCAATAAAGATGCAATTATCGTTGCATCATTTAGCCCAAGTTCGGCGAGAATTTGCGATACGGCAACAGGGTGAGTTATGTACTCTTCGCCCGATTTACGTAACTGACCTTGGTGCGCTTGCTTTGCAATCTCGTAAGCACGCTCTACCTCTGCCAATCGAGCGCCGGGGTGGCTCTCTTTCAGCGCTGCGATTAGAGGTGCAACAAGGGTGTCCAAAGATTGACCTTACTTTCGACCTTTTCGCTTAGGTTGATTACGCGGTCCGCGAGGAGTACTTGGCGCAATTGATGGACGCGCAGAACTTTTTATCTCAGCATCAACAAGTGGAGCGTTTGCACGAGCCGCAACTCGCTTTGCCAAGGCCTGCATCGCTGGCTCCTTCTCGCGAAGTGAAGCTAAGAATGGAGGTGCAATAAAGATTGATGAGTAAGTACCAACAGCAAGACCAATAAATAATGCCAGTGATAAATCTTTTAGTGTTCCGGCACCGAGTAAACCTGCACCAACGAAGAGGATTGAGCCGACCGGCAAGAGAGCAATCAAAGATGTGTTAGCTGATCGAACGATCGTCTGATTTACCGCCAAGTTAGCTGCCTGTGAGTAAGTAACTTTTCCAACGGCCGCAACCGACTTAGTGTTCTCTCGAACTTTATCGAAGACCACAACGGTGTCATAAAGTGAATAACCAAGAATGGTCAAGAAACCAATCACCGTCGATGGCGTTACATCGAAACCAACGAGAGCGTAGATACCAACTGTAATAAATACGTCATGGACCACTGCCACAATTGCTGCAATAGCCATCTTGGGTTCGAAGGTCATGGCTAGGAAAATCATGATCACAAATAAGAATGCAAATAAACCATAGAGCGCCTTCTTGGTGATCTCCTTACCCCATGAAGGTCCAATGATTTGAGTATCGATTGATTCAATCGCAACGCCAAATGTCTGTGTCAGCGCTGTTTCAACCGCAGTTGATTGTTCAGATGTAAGAGCGCCAGTTTCAATACGAATCTTGTCGTTTCCAATTTTCTGAACAATGATTTCGCCAGGAATTCCAACGTCAGAGACAGAGGCACGTGCCTGTTCAACGCTAATGCCCGCCTTATTTACCGTGTAAGAAGATCCGCCTTTGAATTCAATACCAAGATGCAATCCTTGGATAAAAAGCGCTCCGATAGATATGAGGATAAATACAGCAGAGATCGAGTACCAGCGGCGGCGGTTTCCGACGATATTGAATGAAGTTTCACCACTGTAAAGACGACCACCTAGACCAGATAACTTAAACATTGATTATGCCTCCAATGGTGCTGCTGGAATTGTTTTGGTTTTCTTCATCCCAACACTGGTTGGTGAAAGGCCAGAGAGTTTATGTCCTGACGCAAAGAAGTTAACGCGAGAAAGTATCGATACAAGTGGTTTCGTAAAGAAGAAGACGATAATTAAGTCAACGATCGTTGTCAGTCCGAGAGTAAATGCAAAACCTCTCACACCGCCTACCGCGAAGAAGTAAAGAAGTACTGCCGCAATTAGCGAGACCATGTCGGCAACCACGATTGTATGACGAGCCTTGACCCAGCCAGTCTCGGCCGCAGAACGCAATGATCGTCCTTCACGCATCTCATCACGTATACGTTCGAAGTAAACGATAAACGAGTCAGCAGTGATGCCGATCGCCACAATGGCTCCTGCGATTCCCGCTAAGGTCAAAGTGAAGCCAATCGTCTTTCCAAGAACTAGGAAGAGTAGATAAACCATTCCGGCCGCGACCAATAGGGAACTGACTGAGACCAAACCGAGTCCGCGATAGTAGAACAATGAATATAGAACAACTAGACCAAGACCCAAAATTCCTGCCAGTAGCCCAGCGCTTAATTGCTCAGCACCCAATGTTGGTGAAACTTGTTGCACTTCACCACGATCGAATGCCAAAGGAAGTGCTCCATACTTTAGAACGTTTGCTAGATCCTGCGCATCAGCCTGAGTAAATGAACCAGTAATTTGCGCGTTACCCGATGGAATCGCTTCATTAATTCTTGGCGCTGAAACCACTAAACCATCAAGGACGATTGCAACTTGATTCTGTGGTGATTGTAGGGACGTTACGCGATTCGTGATTGCTCCAAATGCTTTTGTACCTTCACCATCGAAAGTTAGAGAAACGAACCAACTCACTCCAGATTGTGGATCAAAGCCTGCTGAGGCTTCTGATACTTGCTGTCCTAAAACTTCGGCTGGACCAAGAATATATTTTGCGCCACCTTCACGAGAACAGGCAACAATTGTGTCAGCCGGTGAATCTGCCCCAGTGCCTTCGCGATTAGCGGGAATGGTGCAATCTAGGGCTGCATAACGTGCGTTGATATCGCCAGCCACTCCAGCTGACGGAGTTGCCGCTGTTGAAGTATCTGCTGCAGTTGATATTCCAGCGCTCTCGGCTAGCACTTGTCGGAAACGAAGTTCGGCAGTCTGACCAACTAGATCAACAACGCGACGGCCACTATCACCTGGTACAGAAATAACGATTTGACGATTTGTGCCGCTACCTTGCGCGGTTACTTCACTTTCAGCAACACCAATTGAGTCCACTCGCTGACGAATGATATTTACTGCTTGATCGATTGCTTCGGATGTAATTTTATTTGCATCATTTGAAGCCCGAGGTTGCAGAGTGACGCTGGTGCCTCCACGCAGATCCAGACCAAGACGCACTGAAGATGCCCCTTGAATGAATGCGGTTACGATCAAGCTAAGCAAGATCACTGCCAGAATAACTAGGGAGCGCCCCGAACGGGCAGAACCCTTCACGGTTTTAGTTGGTGTGGACATAAGAGCAGAGTCTAGGCGTTAGGTGCGGGCGTGTCGAAAAGGCTAGCAATTCCCGCGGGCGGCGTAGCACCCAAATGCCGCCATCCAAGTTCAGTAGCGATGCGACCTCGAGGAGTTCGCGCCATAAAGCCATTTCGCACTAAGAATGGCTCGGCAACGGATTCAACAGTTTCAGTCTCTTCACCTACAGCAATAGCAAGAGTTGAAAGTCCCACCGGGCCACCGTTAAATCGTTCGATAAGGGCAGTCAACACTGAACGATCTAGTCGATCTAAACCTTTTTCATCCACTTCATACATTTCTAACGCTGCCATCGCATCGCTATGAGAAAGGTGGTCTGTGGCAGATCCTTGAGATCGTACTTGAGCATAATCACGAACTCGGCGAAGTAATCTATTTGCAATACGCGGCGTACCACGAGATCGACCAGCGACTTCAAGGACTGCGGACTCGTCAATCGTTAATTGCAAAAGCGCAGCACTACGGCGAATTACTTCAGCCAACTCCGAATCTTCATAAAAATCTAAATGCGCAGTGAATCCAAAACGATCTCGTAGCGGACTCGGAAGTAATCCTGCGCGAGTTGTTGCTCCAACTAAAGTAAATCGTGGAAGCTGAAGTGGAATCGCAGTTGCTCCAGGGCCCTTTCCGACAACGACATCTACGCGAAAATCTTCCATCGCAAGATAGAGAAGCTCCTCGGCAGGTCTCGGTAATCGATGAATCTCATCAAGAAAGAAAATTTCTCCTTCTACTAATGAAGAAAGAATTGCTGCTAAATCACCTGCATGAGTAATTGCCGGACCACTCGTTATACGAATTGGAGTTTGCATCTCACTTGCCAGAATTAGCGCCAGCGTTGTCTTACCAAGACCCGGAGGTCCACTCAAAAGTATGTGGTCAGCTGCTGATTTACGAGCTCGCGCTGCTGATAAAAGGACATCTATCTGATCGCGCACTCGATGTTGACCAATAAAGTCAGCTAACGTTTTCGGACGCAGTGCGTGTTCTGCAGCCGAGTCGTCATTAGAAAAATCAGGTGTCACTAAGCGATCATCACTCATTACTATCTATTCCCCTGTGAGAGTGCGCGCTTCAATAAATCCGATAATTCAAGTGCTGCAGCATCGATTCCATCCTCAGCAAGTTGGTTCACCACAGCGCTAATCGCGCCATCAGAATCTTTGGCGGTAAATCCAAGTGAGACTAAAGCGCTGGTTAATTGCTCTCGCCAGACTGGTTGATGATGTGAAATTTTAGATGTGCCACCGAAGTCACTAAGTTTTCCTTTTAGTTCCAAAATTAAACGTTGCGCTCCTTTGCGACCAATTCCCTGAACTTTTTCAATCGCCGAAATATTTTCTTGGGCAACTGCTATTGCTAGTTGAGCAGGAGTCAGAGCGGCGACGATAGAGAGCGCCACTTTGGGACCGATTCCACTTACTGTCTGAACCAATTCGAAGAGACTTCGCGATTGATCATCGAGAAAACCATAAAGTGTTAATGAATCTTCACGAACCACCATAGATGTATAGAACTGAGTACTAACTCCAATATTTAAAGTAAGACTTGTATTCGAAGTAATAGAGATTGATAGCCCAACTCCCCCCACGTCGACTATTGCCTTATCGGAAGCGATCGCACGGATTACGCCGTTAACCATTGAAATCATTTTCTCACCAACTTGGCTAACCGAGATTTTTCCGCAACCAGCGCCATCGCAATTTTGTCATTGCCACCGCCGCGCCAAATGTGACAGATCGCAAGCGCCAGTGCATCGGTACTATCTACCGGCTTAGGAATTTCCTTTAGTGCCAGCAATCGCTTCACCATTTCTGCGACTTGTACTTTGTTAGCGCGACCAGATCCAGTCACTGCTGCTTTGACCTCACTTGGAGTGTGCATCACAACTGGAATACCTGCACGAGCAGCAACTAAAAGTGCGATTCCTGCTGCTTGTCCAGTTCCCATAACAGTACGAACGTTATGTTGAGAGAAAACTCGCTCTACTGCAATTCGATCCGGCTGATGCTTTTGTACCCACTGCGTTAATTCCTCTTCTAACTGTAACAATCGCATTTCCAAGGGCGCGGTTGCTGGAGTAGTTATTACACCAACATCAATCATATTTAGAGTTGAATCGGGAGCACCTTCAATTACTCCCAAGCCACATCGAGTTAGCCCCGGATCAACTCCAAGAACTCTAATTCTTTGCTGGCTCATAATTTCTAAGCCTATGACTCTAAAGGCTCTGCTTTAGGAAAGGCTCGCCATAACTTCGTCAGAGACATCAAAATTACTAAATACATTCTGAACATCATCGAGCTCTTCGATTGCATCGATAAGTTCAAAGACCTTTGTCGCACCCTCAGCATCCAGTGGGATCATCATCGATGGCAAGAATGAAGAATCAGCAGATTCGTAGTCAATTCCAGCACTTTGTAGCGCAGTTCGTGCCGCAACTAAATCAACTGCTTCACAGACAACTTCGAATGATTCACCTAAATCATTTACTTCTTCTGCGCCAGCATCCAATACCGCTTCCAAAATCTTCTCTTCGGTTACGCCGCCTGCTTTACTTACAATAATGACGCCTTTACGGTTAAACAAATAGGCAACTGATCCTGGATCTGCCATCGAGCCACCATTGCGAGTAACTGCTACTCGAACTTCTGAAGCAGCGCGATTACGATTATCCGATAGACATTCGATCATGATGGCTACACCGTTTGGGCCATAACCTTCGTACATAATTGTCTGCCAATCGGCCCCACCAGATTCAAGACCAGCGCCGCGTTTTACTGCGCGATCAATATTCTCAGCCGGCATCGAATTCTTCTTGGCCTTAGCGATCGCATCGAAAAGAGTTGGATTTCCTTCAAGATCAGCGCCACCGTCGCGCGCAGCAACTTCAATCGCCTTAATTAGCTTTGCAAAGTTTTTCGCGCGACGGCCATCGATAACCGCCTTCTTATGTTTTGTCGTTGCCCACTTGGAATGGCCTGACATGGAAATAACCTCAATCCCTTGAATTGCTTGCCCTACTAAATTGCGTGGCGTTACTTTATCGCGCTAGTGCAGACTTGATCAAAGAAATAGCGATGCACGCGTAAATCACCAGTCAATTCGGGATGGAAAGAGGTTGCTAATAAGCATCCCTGACGCACGGCGACTGGGTAGGTTCCCGAACTTGTAACGACTTCTGAAAGCACTTCAACGTCGACACCAGCTTCTTCAACCCAAGGCGCTCTAATAAAAACTGCCGACATTGTTTCTCCGCCGAATGATAAATCACTTTCAAATGAATCAACCTGACGCCCAAAAGCATTTCGCCGAACAGTGATATCGATACCACCGAAAGTTTTTTGATTTTCAATGCCGTCGAGTACGCGATCAGCCAAAAGAATCATTCCCGCGCAAGATCCATAAACTGGCATACCTTCTTTAATGCGCTTTCGAATCGGCTCAAATAGCTCGAAGACTTGAGCGAGATGAATGATGGTTGTTGATTCACCTCCCGGCAAGATCAACGCGTCAACTTCGGCCAACTCTTCGGGACGACGTACCGAGAGCGCAGCATGCCCAGACTTTTTTACCGCCCATAGGTGCTCACGAAAATCGCCCTGTAGTGCAAGTACGCCGATCTTCATGAGCAGTTAAAAAATTACCAGCCGCGCTCAGCTAAGCGATGCGGTTGTGGAATATCTGAAACGTTTATGCCTACCATTGCTTCACCAACTCCTCGCGAAACATCTGCCAACACTTGGGCATCTTCAAAGAATGTAGTGGCTTTCACGCAAGCTGCTGCGCGCTTGGCCGGATCACCAGACTTATAAATACCCGACCCAATAAATACGCCATCGGCGCCCATCTGCATCATTAAAGCGGCATCAGCCGGAGTTGCAATTCCACCGGCAGTAAATAGCACAACTGGAAGTTTTCCAGTTTCTGCAACTTCTTTCACAAGAGCAAACGGAGCCTGCAATTCTTTTGCTGCAACGTAAAGTTCATCTTCACGCATTGAAGAGAGGCGGCGGATTTCGGCGCCAATTTTGCGCATATGCATCATGGCATTAGATACATCGCCAGTTCCAGCTTCACCTTTAGAACGAATCATTGCTGCACCCTCATTGATTCGACGCAAAGCTTCGCCAAGATTAGTGGCTCCACAAACGAATGGAACTTTAAAATCCCACTTATCGATATGGTTTTCATAATCGGCTGGAGTTAATACTTCTGACTCATCGATGTAGTCAACACCGAGAGATTCAAGTATGCGTGCTTCAACGAAATGACCGATGCGTGCTTTTGCCATAACTGGAATAGTTACGACCGCTTTAATTTTTTCTATCATGTCAGGATCAGACATGCGCGATACGCCACCTTCGGCGCGAATGTCCGCTGGAATACGCTCTAGCGCCATAACGGCAACGGCTCCCGCGTCTTGCGCAATTTTGGCTTGTTCGACATTGACCACGTCCATAATGACGCCGCCCTTAAGCATTTCTGCCATTCCGCGCTTTACGCGTGCCGTTCCAACCGCTCCTGACATTTGAATCCCCTTTAAATTTAAATTCTTCTTGAGGCCTTAATACTACTTTGTCGAAGTAGATGGCGCATCTGCAGAAACAGTCACCTTTATAGGCGTAAATTCTGGATCTTTGTCAGTCAGCGCGATCCATATTTGACCAGGAGCAAAGAGAATTTCCTCACCGTTTAAGGTTTTCCAAGTCGTACCAGAATCAGCACTTACGCGGTTCCAAATACCTGCGATAGCCATTCCATCCCGCAAAACGTAACCCCTA
>JBBQEE010000029.1:0-8618 GCA_038320375.1 Candidatus Nanopelagicales bacterium | reverse complement strand
AAGAATTCTTAGACCTCGAGAGTTGTTTACTAACTCGGCTCCACCATCGCGAGACTGTGAGGTTAATTTCATCGCCTCTAATTTGGATTCAACTGAATTCTTTTCACGATCTGCAGCTCGCTCTGCTTCAACTAAATTTGTATGTTCCAGCTTTGCTGCCTCTAGGACGCGTTTTGCGACTTCAAACTCTGAATCAAGTCCAAGTTCTCCGGCATCTGCGCCAGCAATATCCATTTCATATGTTGAATATTCGCGTTGCGCGCTCTCGACTCGCGCTTGTGCTTCATCTCGCGCCTTTACAAGGCGTGCAATCTCTTCAGAGATTGCTTCAAGTCGCGCTGCTAAAGATTTTATGTGGCCCTCTTGTCGGGCGGTGCCTTCGCGTTGATCAGCGATAGCGCGCATTGCTGCTGCGATTTTATCTTCTTCGCCCTTTAATGAGAGTTCCGTATTTGCTAATTGCAAAGTGGTCTCTTGCAAATGAATTCGCGCTGATTCGACATCACTTCTTAACTCTGCTTCTTGTACGCGCAGAGATGATGCTTCTAGATCAAGCGCTTCAGGATCACGACCAGCCGAACGTGCCTCATCGGCTTCCTCTGCTAAAAAGCGAGAGCGTTCTTGAGCTAGAGATTGTGTACCTCGGAATTTTTCGCGTAGAGCGCTAAGTGCGTAAAAATTTTCTTGCGCGGCAATTAAGAGTGGGCTTTCAAAGGCTGATTGCGCATCAAGTGCTTCCTCACGACGGCGAACTTGATCTAGTTCCCTCTCAACAATTGCGCGGCGCTCACGGAGCACTGTTTCATCAGCGACTTCAGCATCTAATGTTTTAGAGAGTGAAATGAAATCATCAGCCAACAATCGCAGTTTTGCATCGCGCAGATCGGCTTGAATGGTTGCTGCCTTTTTAGCAACTTCTGCTTGCTTACCCAGCGGGCGAAGTTGTCTGCGCAACTCCACAGTTAGATCCTGAATTCGAGCGAGATTTGCTTGCATTGAATCTAGCTTGCGCAGCGCTTTCTCTTTACGTTTACGATGCTTGAGAACACCCGCTGCTTCTTCAATAAATCCGCGACGCTCTTCTGGAGTTGCCATCAAGATTGCATCAAGTTGTCCTTGCCCAACAATGACGTGCATCTCTCGGCCAATGCCAGAATCACTTAATAGTTCTTGAATATCTAATAAACGTGATGCTTCGCCGTTTATTTGATACTCACTTTGTCCATTTCGGAAAAGAATTCTTGAGATAGTTACTTCGGTGTAATCAATGGGTAGCGCGCCGTCGGTGTTATCAATTGTCAGCGAAACTTCAGCACGTCCCAGTGGAGCACGCCCACTCGCTCCGGCGAAAATAACATCTTCCATTTTTCCGCCACGCAATGACTTGGCGCCTTGTTCACCCATCACCCAAGTGAGAGCGTCGACCACGTTAGATTTTCCAGAGCCGTTTGGACCGACAACACAAGTGATCCCTGGCTCCAAGCGCAGGGTGGTTGCCGATGCGAAGGATTTAAATCCCTTCAGCGTCATACTCTTCAAATACACGGTGTAAACCTACCGTTTAGGTGGTGCCTTTACGTACAAGGCGCAAGTGAAGTACTACTTGAGAGTTTTGAGAATTTCGTAGGCAGTGCGCGCAGCAGACTGTTCGGCTTCGCGTTTACTTTTACCAATTCCTTCAGAGAATGGCTCACCTGCAATGAGTGCAATTGCGTTAAAACTTTTATCGTGGTCTGGACCCGTTTCAGTTACCGCATATTCCAAAGTTCCTTTACCAAGCGAAGAAACTAATTCTTGTAGCGCAGTTTTACCATCGAGCCCAGCGCCTTTGGCCATCGCGCTTTCCATAGTGTCTTTAATTAATTCACGAACAACTTTAGTTGTACTTGCAAAACCAAGTTCTAAATAAATTGCACCAATAAGCGCTTCTAGCGCATCGGCAAGTAGCGAATTTTTATCGCGCCCACCTGTAACTTCTTCACCTTTACCTAGGCGTATGTACTTACCCAGATTAAGAGTTCGCGCGATATCGGCGAGCGCTCGCATGTTTACGATCCCTGAACGCAGCGGAGATAAACGAGACTCATCCAAATTGGGGTAACGAAGATAAAGTTCTTCAGTAACAATTAAACCTAAAACTGAATCCCCTAGAAATTCCAGTCTTTCATTTGTTTCTTTAGCGCCGCTCTCATATGCAAAAGATCGATGAGTGAAAGCTAACTCGAGCAACTCGGGTTTTAAATCGATCCCAAGTTGAGCAGTTAAAGAAGCGAACAGATCAGACCTCGAGAACCTGACGGCGGTTATATGTTCCGCAAGTTGGGCAGGCTGTGTGAGTCAACTTTGGCTGTTGGCACTGTGGGCATGCGGCAAGTGATGCGGCAGTTGTTTTCCACATACTGCGACGGGAACGTGTCTTTGAACGAGACATCTTTCGCTTTGGTACTGGCACGGTAATCGTCCTTAATCTAATTTCTCAATCCCGAGTTGGGGATCAATACTTATTGAAACGCTATGGGGGAAGTATCCCTTATTCATCCGATTTCTTAAAATCCAGACCAGCTAAACCAGCCCAGCGAGCGTCTATCGATTCGTGGGCATGGTCACTCGGCAGGCTCTCCCACTTCTGGCCACAATCTGGGCAGAGGCCAAGGCAATCCTCTGTGCAAAGTGGATTGATGGGTAAATCTAAGACAATCGCATCTCGTATTGGATTTTGTAGATCCATCACATTGCCATCCATCCAAAGTTCATCGACAGCATTTACATCGATATCTTCTTCTGGCTCACTATTGCGCCGTGATTTTTTAGGTGCGCGGGTACCTTTCTCACTTCCGGGCTCGTATCGATATAACTCTTGAATCTTGCGCTCGACTTCTAATTCAACTAGATCTAAACAGCGAATACATTCGCCTTTTGCGATAGCAAATAAAACCGCACTTAATAAAATCCCTTCAGTTACCGATTCGATTCGCAAATCAACCTCGATGGTGTCTCCAGCCGGAACGGCAATTAATGGGACACCGACTGGATCCAAAATGGTCAGATCTAATTGGTATTCACGCATTTCACCTGCCCGACGAGGAAGCTCGTGAGCGCTAAAGTGAAAGACTTGTGAAGCCTTATCCGAGTTTGCTACCACTTAATTTTTACTTGTCGTCAGCGAGTTGAGAAAGAATATCTTTATCGTTTACTCCATCGAGGCGCTCGCGACCTCGCGAAACCGCATCCAGAGTTTTATTCAAGATGACTTCCAACGTTGCTAGACGACCATCTATATAACTTTCAACCTCGGCCCGCTCTTGAGCAGCTTGAGCACGGGCGTCATCAAGTATTTTCTGTGATTCATCACGAGCGGCCTGAACAATTGCTGTCTGATCAACCATCCGCGAAACGTCTTCGCGAGCAGTGGCGATCATCCGTTCCGCTGAAGATCGACCTTCTTCAATCAGGCTATCTCGAGTGGCTAAAATATCTTGTGAGGTAAATAAATCGCGAGGCAGCGCTTCACGAGCATCATCTAAAATTTCTAGGACTTCGCCACGATGCACGACGCAGGATGCTGACAAAGGAACAGATCGCGCTTCTTCGATCATAGTAATCGCTGCGCTTAACTTTTCAATTGAATCCATTGTTACTTCCCTGCTACTCGTGCTTTGAGCGCGTCGTTTACGACGCCTGGAACCATAGAGGATACCTCGCCACCAAAGTGTGCCAACTCTTTGACGATTGATGAAGATAGAAATGAGTGCGTTGGTGCTGTTGCCATAAACATAGTCTCGACGCCTGAGCCTTGTAAATTCACTTGCGCCATCTGAAGTTCATAATCGAAGTCAGTGACCGCTCGTAAACCTTTCACAATTGCTTGAATTCCATTTGTTTTACAGTAATCAACGAGCAGGCCATGCCAAGAATCAATCTTCACATTCTTGATGTGAGATGTGGTTTTACGGATCATTTCCATTCGTTCTTCGACTGTAAATAAACTTGCTTTGGTGCGATTTTCAAGGACGGCAACGATAACTTCATCGAATTGTCCGCTGGCTCGCTCAATTATGTCGATATGCCCAAAAGTTACAGGATCAAATGATCCGGGGCAGACGGCGCGCTTCATAAGGTAAACGCTAGCAACGATTGCGATTGTTATCCATTTACAGGCTCAATCGGCCGCTGGGACCCCATAGAAAATGGTGGCTTGCCCATAATTTTTTTGCCGCGATGCCACTAATCCATCAGGCCATGAAATTTCTTTTACACGCGAATTCCGCTCCACTGCAATCAGCGCATCTGGATGCAGAAATCCACCTTCTTTTAAACCAATTAGCGTTTCAATTATTTCAACATCATCAGCGTCATATGGTGGATCAATGTAAACAAAATGATATTGAACACTCGCTTTATCTTGTAGAAAGCGATCAACGCTCATTCCAAATAAATGAAAAGTTCCTGAAAAATCTGCTGACTTCATATTTTCAAAATTACTTGCGATTGCCTTTTGAGCAGGATCATCTTTCTCAACCGCATGAACAATTGCCGCACCTCGTGAAAGTGATTCCAGCGCAATCGCACCAGTTCCAGAGTAAAGATCTAAAACATTAACGCCTGCAAATTCACCAAACTCTGAGGCGAGCGTTGAAAACAAGGCCTCACGTGCGCGGTCTGAAGTGGGACGAGTTGCCGCCGCTACTGCTGCCAGCGAACGTCCTTTCGCTGCTCCTGCGATTATGCGCATGCGATCTATCCCTTATCTATAAATTCTGATGCCGCATTGGCTTTTAAGACTTCCAACTCAGCGCTGAGTAAAGGATAGCGCTCTAGCGTTTGGTCACTTTCAAGTAATTCAGCGGCGATAGTTCGGGCTTGATCAATTAAATCTTCATCACGCAGAACTCTCAGCAATCGCAATTGCGAGCGATTGCCAGATTGCGAAGCACCCAACACATCACCTTCACGTCTTTGCTCTAAATCGATTCTGGAAAGCTCGAAACCATCCTGCGTTTTTGCTACCGCTTCCAGCCGTTCCCTCGCAGGGCTCTCTGGATGCGCACCCGAAACTAATAAACATAATCCGGGAGATGTGCCTCGTCCGACTCGACCACGTAATTGATGAAGCTGCGAAACACCAAATCGATCGGCATCCATAATCACCATGATTGTGGCATTTGCGACATCCACGCCAACTTCAATAACCGTTGTAGAAATCAAAACATCAATTTCTCCAGCAGCAAATGCGCGCATCGTTGCATCTTTTAATTCGGCAGGTAGGCGCCCGTGCAGCGGCGCAATTCTTAAACCCTTTAGCGCTCCCCCGCTTAACTTCGGCCCAAGTTCTTCAACTGCTGCAATATCTGGCGAACTTTCACCGTATAGAAAATCTAAATCTGAATCTTCCGATGTGCCAGCGGCAATTCGAGGGGCAACTATGTAGGCCTGGTGTCCGAGCGCTACTTCTTCATGAATTCGCACCCAAGCACGTTCTAAATATGCAGGTTTCTCCAGCGTTGGAATTACGTGTGTTGTTATCGGTTGTCGACCAAGTGGTAGTTCGCGCAAAGTTGAAACATCGAGATCACCGAAGACGGTCATTGCCACGGTTCGTGGAATCGGAGTTGCAGTCATAACTAATAAATGTGGGCGATTAATTGCTTTAGCTTTTAACGCATCGCGTTGTTCAACACCAAAACGATGTTGTTCATCAACCACAATAAGTCCGAGATCTTTAAAAGCAACTGACTCACTTAGCAGTGCATGCGTTCCGATAATAATTCCTGCTTGACCGTTAGCAGCGGCGGCTAACGCCTCTTTACGGGCAGCGGCGTTTTGCGAACCTGTTAATAAAGTTACTTGCGTTGCACCCTCGACGGAACCGATCATTCCGCCTTGGGCGAGTGGCCCAAGTAATTTCTCCATGGTGCGCAAGTGTTGCGCTGCTAGTACTTCAGTTGGTGCCAAAAGTGCGGCTTGTCCCCCGCTATCAATTACCGCCAACATGGCGCGCAAAGCCACAACTGTTTTACCCGAGCCAACTTCACCTTGCAGCAACCGATGCATCGGATGCGTTGCAGCTAAATCACTTTCGATTTCAAAACTTACTTGTAATTGACCCGGTGTTAATTGCCACGGCAGCGACTTATCAAAGGCGTGAAGAATTCCGTTTTCGCCAATAACCCGCGAAGTTGCCTTGAGAGATCTAAGGGCTGCCCTTCTCTCTAAAAGTAATAACTGAAGCAGAAAAGCTTCATCAAAAGTCAGGCGTTGGCGCGCACGTTCTGCTTGCTCAAGATCAGCTGGGTTATGAATTTGTAAAAGCGCTTGCTGCAAAGTCGGATAATTTAATCTTTCCAAAATGTGCGCTGGCATAAAATCTGAAACTTCATCAAGTGAGGCAACCACTAAATTTACACATTGTGCAATTTTCCATGATGGTAACTTTGAACTCGCTGGATAAAGTGGCAGATACTTTCCGGCAAATTCAGCAACTGCCGAATCCACATCATTTCCATCCGGAATCATTTCGTAATCTGGATGCGCCAGTTGTCGTTTACCGTTAAAAACTCCAACTTTACCAGCAAATAAACCTTGTCTTCCGACACGCAACTCTTTCTCGCGCCACGCTTGGTTAAAGAAAGTTAGGGACATCTTCGCGCTGCCGTCGGTAACTATTACTTCAAGAATGCTGCCCTTTCGCCCCTGCAACCGACGATTGGTGGATGAAAATATTTCAGCCAAAACCGTAACTTCATCCCCCTCATTGAGTTCGGCAATATCGCTGAGTTCTCCGCGCACTAAATATCGACGTGGGTAGTGATGGATTAAATCCAAAATAGTCCGATAGCCAAAAACCTTATCGAGGACCTTGGATGTGCGATCTCCTAAGACGTTTACGAGTTTCGTCTCTAGGTTGGCCATGGCAAGTATTCTCTCGCGGGAGCGATCTGCTTGCTCACTTTTAGACCTCTCGCAGCAGAGAATTCCGTCAATTAGCCACCGAGCCAGCCTTCTTGCTACCCTTACTGCCTGTTCCCAATGGAACTAAAAAAATCTAACTTTTAAAGGAGTTCCACTGTGGCATCAACGTGCGAGATCTGTGGCAAAGGCCCAAGCTTTGGTAACAACGTTTCTCACTCACAGGTCAAGACCCGTCGTCGCTGGAATCCAAATATTCAGCGCATCAGAACGCTAGTTAATGGAACTGCCAAGCGCCAAAACGTCTGCACCTCATGCATGAAAGCTGGAAAAGTTACTCGTTAATTTTTCACTTTTTAACGTAGGAAATGGTTCCAACTAACTTCATCTAGATCTTGCGGAACGCCAAATATTCCAGATCCAGATTTTACTTCTCCTACACAAATCCCGGGCAAATTACTGCCAGTAGCCAATAGAACATGGTCCTCACCGCCCGCAAAGATCCATTGCCAAATATCTATTCCTAATTCAGTTGCAACCTCATTTAATTCTGTAAATTCTGTGGTCGCCGCAATTAACTCTTGATCAAAGTGCAGCGCTACTTTCGAAGCCTCTGCTAGTTGGCGGCCCTGAATGATTAACGCATCACTCACATCGCAAAGTGCGCTGGCATCCTGACTTTGAAAATCGTAATCGATGGTTGGCGCTTTAAATTCTTTTACCGCTAAATCTTGAGCTTTGGTTATCTGGCTCAGGGCGCGTTGCATAATCTCTAAACCGGCAGCAGACCAACCCGTAAGTGAAGATAAATAAATTTTATCGCCCGCCTTGGCGCTACTTCGAGAGATGGCTTTCTCCGTATGACCGATTGCAGTTACTGAAAGAACGATCTGATCGCTGCGCGATAA
Source organism: Candidatus Nanopelagicales bacterium (assembly GCA_038320375.1). Lineage (GTDB taxonomy): Bacteria > Actinomycetota > Actinomycetes > Nanopelagicales > Nanopelagicaceae > Planktophila. The sequence continues at coordinate 804 of JBBQEE010000029.1, read as the reverse complement.
ATCACCACCAACGATGGAAGCCCCCGCTAAATCTGCTTCAAACTTGGCTCCCCGAGCTAATTCTTCAATCCAGTCAATGCTCTCTCCACCGGTGAGCGCTAAAGCGATGACTAAGTAGTCACACGTGCCAGACATCGCCAACACATCGGCGGTGTTAGCGGCAATTGCCTTTCGACCAATCTCAAAAGCGCTCGACCAATCTGTGAGGAAGTGAACGCCCGAGACTGCCATATCGGTAGTAACAATTTGATTTTTTGCCCCAGTAACTACAGCACCATCATCTCCAATTCCGATTGAAATTCGAGGATCAGTAGATGCGAATATTTTCTGCAGGCGGGCAATTACATCTGATTCAGAGAAATTTGCAGATGAAATATCCATAGCGCCAAGACTAGAACATGGGGTACCTTTACGATAATCGCTGCAAGAGAAAGGCAAGAAAATGTCAGTTCAGGCATACATCTTGATTCAAACTGAAGTTGGTAAAGCTTCTAGCGTTGCCAAGGCAGTTTCTGCTATCGCTGGCGTAACGCTAGCTGAAGGCGTTACTGGTCCTTACGATGTAATCATGCGCGCCGAATCTGCTTCCATGGAAGATTTTGGTCGCGCAATTTTATCTAAAGTTCAAGCAGTACCCGGAATTACGCGCACCCTTACTTGCCCTGTTACTTACTAGTTACCCAAAACTCCGTTATTACGGGATAACGCCGCTTCTAGCAAATTAGTTATTAGTTCTACATATTTAATTCCAGTTGCTTCCCACATTTTCGGGAAGACCGAGGTCGCAGTAAATCCCGGCATTGT
>JBBQEE010000028.1:0-9198 GCA_038320375.1 Candidatus Nanopelagicales bacterium | reverse complement strand
GTTGCTAGCGCTGCGAATAAAGCCATTGCACCGGTCAGATAAATCATTGAACTGACACCAAAGGCTTGAGCCAATGGCCCTGCGATTGCAATGCCGATAGGTGAGAGCCCAAATGAACCAAATGCATCATATGCAACGACTCGAGAATATGACTCTTCTGGGATGTTTGTTTGCAGCGCTGTATTCCAAATGACCATAAATATATCGATTGCGATCCCAGCAATAAATGCGCAAATGAGAGAAATCAGGAGTGGAGCACCAGCGGCAAGCGAAAAATCCCAGGCTGAAGCTGTGGCGATAATCAACATTGCCAAAAGAAGTGGCCGTGGGAAATGAACTCTTAAAGAGATTAAACTTCCAGCCAACATTCCAAGGGTTAAGGCAGCTAAGTTAAAAGACCAGAAACGCGGCCCATTTTTCACATCTGCAAAATTAAGAGGACCGAGAATCTGCAGCAAAGATTCAAATCCTAAATTTATGATTGCAAATGCAACAACGATTGTTACTACCCATGAGCGAGATTTAAACTCAAACCACCCAGATCTTAAATCCTGAAACATGGTTGTTGTTTTATTGCGAATAATTGTCGGTAGGTCTAAGTTCCAAACCAAAATCCCTGCAACAAGAAAAGTAATTGCATCAACCAGGAGCGCCCATCCAGAACCGAATGCGGTCACCATGGTTCCACCCAGCAGTGCACCAAATACATAGCCAATATTTGTTGTCATACTTATTACGGCATTTCCATGTTGTAATTTATCTTTTGGCAAAATCTCAGGAAGCACACCAGACATGGCGGGCCACCAGAGCGCATTTAAGACTCCAAAGAGCGCGCCCATCAGCGCCAGTAAAAGAACGCTTGAATTGTTAGCAATTAATGAGATTGCGCTAACAGCCGCAAAGCCGCTTCCGATTACATCGGCGCCACCCACAATGCGGTTTCTTTTAAAACGATCACCAATTACTCCGCCAAAAAGCATTAAGGCCAACATGGGAAACATTCGCGCAGCCATAACGATGCTGAGATCTTTTCCTGTAGCGCCCGGCAAAGCGAGTACTCCAAAAGCCAGAGCTACCGGTGAAATTCCATTTCCAACGTTAGAAATAAAGCGCGAGATGGCCAACGGGGTAAATCCCGAATGGCTATGAAGTTCGGAAAGTTGTCCTTGCATTGGGGCAGCGTATCTAGTGAACTAAATCTCAATTACTTCTAAGTAGGGATGACTACTGGGGAGTAATTAATGAATTGAGCGTTAAAAAGAAAAGTTTTCTGTGTTTTCCTTGCAAATATCGGTACAAATTGTTCGCAATAGGTGCACAATATGGCTCACCAGAGTCAGATCAATGAGGTTCCTCGAGGACTTCATGCTCAGAAACTGGCTTTGAGAGCCGCCCGGTTCTTAAAGTATTAAGCACCCCATGGAGGCTTATTTACATGTCAAACATGTTGGAATTAACTAGCAATCAGTGGAACACCGTCTACAACGTATTCTCGTTGGGACTAGTTGCAATGATCGCCTGCACAATTTATACCCTTGTTTCACAAGGTCGCGTTTTAGCTAAGTATCGCAACGCTCTCGTAATGTCATCAATGGTTACATTCATTGCCGGCTACCACTACTGGAGAATTTTCAATTCATTCACTGAGTCATCAGAAGGTTCAATGGTTAATGTTTCTGGAGCTCCAGGATCATTCAACGAGGCATACCGCTATGTTGACTGGCTATTGACTGTTCCACTACTTCTAGTTGAAGTTATTGCAGTGCTTGCACTTGCTAAGGAAGTTTCAAAGTCACTAATCATGCGTTTGGTACCAGCATCAGCTGCGATGATCGCACTTGGTTACCCAGGTGAAATCTCAAATGATCAAAACACACAAATTCTTTACGGTGTGCTTTCAACACTTCCATTCCTATACATCCTTTACGTACTATTCGTAGAGCTAGGTAAGTCACTTGATCGTCAGCCAGAAGGCGTCGCAGCAACCATTGGTCGCATGCGTCTACTTCTCGTTGCAACATGGGGCGTTTACCCAATCTCATACATCTTGGGTATGGGTGAAGGAATGGCGTCAGGAAATCAGTTCGTTGGCGTTCAGGTCGGCTACACAGTGGCAGACGTTTTGGCGAAGTGCGTATTCGGTCTCACAATTTTGAAGATCGCACGCATGAAGTCAATGGCTGAAGGAATGAAGGAAGATCACTAATTTCTGAATAAGTAATTAGTAACAAAGCAGTACTGGGGGGGGGTGTCGGGAAACCGGCGCCCCTTCAGCCTTTGTAGAATGGTTTTATGAGTCAAGAATCAATTTCTAAATATCACTTAAATAATTATCGAATGGCCAGTTATTTACTCTTTACGATTGGCCTAATTAATCTGCGCTACCAAACCGGAAAAGACAACGTACTTTTCAATAGCCTGCTGGTAGTTATCCCAGGCGCCGTAATGCTGATCGCAACTTTTATCAGAGGAACATATAAATATTTAGCCCGCCGTGAAGTGATGGCAATTTTGGCAGTTATTGGTTCCGCCTTGGTTGTTTGGGCAATTAATAATTAATTAAATAAAGCTGGTGCGGGAGGCGGGACTTGAACCCGCACGCCGGAGCACAAGTTCCTAAGACTTGCGTGTCTGCCATTTCACCACTCCCGCTGGAGTGTCATGAGATCGTTACTTAAATCGCATGTACTAGTGCTTAGGTTAGAGGTAAGTTCGCCTTATACAAAATTCGCAGTTGCCCCCGTAACTTGAGCGTGATGGGGCTTCGGCCAAGTGATGAATAGAGGAAGTTAAATGTCATTTAATCCAACACCCGCAGATAAGTTCACCTTCGGACTTTGGACAGTTGGTTGGCAAGCACGTGACCCATTTGGCGACGCAACTCGTGGTGCTCTCGATCCAGTTCGCACAGTGAATGAACTTGCTGCGCGCGGAGCTTACGGTGTGACTTTTCATGATGATGATTTAATTCCATTTGGTAGCGATGATGCTTCACGTCGTGGACATATTGATCGATTTAAAAAAGCGCTCGCCGAAACCGGAATGCAAGTTCCTATGGCCACAACAAATCTTTTCTCGCATCCAGTTTTCAAAGATGGCGCCTTCACAAGTAATGATCGCGATATTCGTCGTTATTCACTTCGTAAAGCAATGCGCAATATTGAACTTGCAGTAGAGCTTGGCACACACACATACGTTTGTTGGGGTGGGCGAGAAGGTGCCGAATCAGATGCTGCAAAAGATGCATATGTAGCTCACGAACGTATGCGCGAAGCCTTCAACGTATTAAGTCAATTTGTAATTGATAACGGATACAAAATTAAGTTTGCTATCGAACCAAAACCAAATGAGCCACGTGGTGATATTTTCTTGCCAACGATCGGACATGCACTGGCATTTATTTACACCTTGGATCATCCAGAGTTAGTTGGATTAAATCCAGAAGTAGGACACGAGCAGATGGCTGGGTTGAACTTTGTCCATGGAATTGCGCAAGCGCTATGGCAAGGAAAGTTATTTCATATTGATTTAAATGGTCAGCATGGTCCAAAGTTTGATCAGGATCTGGTCTTCGGCCACGGTGATCTAAAGTCAGCATTCTTCCTCGTTGAGTTATTAGAGCGCTACAAATACGACGGACCGAAGCACTTTGATTACAAGCCGGGACGCACGGAAGATGACAAGGGTGTTTGGGATTCAGCGACATCAAATATGCGCACTTATTTAGCGCTTAAGGAGCGCGCAACTGCTTATCGCAATGATCCTCGAGTGATCCAGGCACAGAAGAATTCAAATATTCCAGGACTTGTTGAAAGCACAATGGGTAAAGGCGAAGGTTGGAAGGATCTAGCTGGAGATTCATTCGATGTTGAAGCCGCTGGTGCTCGTGGCTATCAGTACGAAGCCTTAAATCAATTAGCTCTTGAGCACTTGATGGGGTTCGGAAAGTAAAACCTGACGCAGGGTAACCTTGCCCTGTGAGTTCACATTCAGATCTAATTGCCACTGAAATTCAGGGTGCAATTTCGCGCGCCATTGAACGTGGACAGCTGACTGGAAAGGTTCCTCCTAGCATTCCCTTAGAGCGACCAAAGAATCGCGAACATGGAGATTATGCATCTTCAATCGCACTGCAACTTGCAAAAGCTGCTGGAAAGAATCCTCGTGATGTGGCACAACTCCTCAAGGCTGATCTCGAGTTACTCGATGAAGTTAGTTCTGTGGAGATTGCTGGTCCGGGTTTTATTAATATAAAACTTAATCGCGCCAGTCAAGCAGATTTAGTTCGCACCATATTGCAGTCAAAAGAAAAATATGGCGAAGGCAATTTACTTGCCGGAGTAAAAATAAATCTAGAATTTATTAGCGCTAATCCAACAGGCCCACTTCATCTTGGTCACACCAGATGGGCGGCTGTTGGAGATTCGCTCGGTCGCGTATTAAGTGCGGCCGGAGCGCAGGTAACTCGTGAATTTTATATAAATGATCGTGGAAATCAGATGGATCTATTCGGCCAATCTGTTCAGGCGGTAGCAATGAACCAGCCGATTCCAGAAGATGGATATCAAGGTGAATATATTTTAGATCTAGCAAAGCAAGTACTGGCAGAGAATCCAAAAATCATTGAACTTGCGGCGCCCGAACGCCTAATTGCATTCCGTGAAACTGCGTACAAACTACAACTCAAGGATCAACAAAGAGTTCTAGATGGTTTTAATACACATTTTGATGTTTGGTTCTCTGAGCGTAGCTTGCATGAAAAGGGCAGCGTTGAACACGGAGTAGAAAAATTACGCAAACAGGGTCACGTCTTTGAACAAGACGGAGCAACTTGGTTACGTACAACGGATTTTGGTGATGACAAGGATCGCGTGCTTGTAAAAGCAAATGGTGACTTAACGTATTTCTCCTCGGATACCGCTTATTACATTAGTAAAAGAGAACGTGGATTTGATATTTGCATCTACATGTTGGGTGCCGACCATCACGGATATATAAATCGTTTGAAGGCAACCGCAGCGTGTGCCGGAGATAATCCTGACTACAACATTCATGTACTGATCGGTCAGTTAGTAAAAATTATGGAAGGTGGCGAAGAAGTAAAACTTTCTAAGCGCGCCGGAACAATTATTACTCTGGAGGAATTAGTTGAAAAAGTAGGTGTTGATGCAGCGCGCTACACCTTGATTAGATATCCAGTGGATACGCCAATGGTTATGGATGTAGATGTTCTAAAACGTAACACCAATGAAAACCCGGTTTATTATGTTCAATATGCCCATGCGCGAATTGCAGCAGTACTTCGTAACGCGACAGAGCTAAATATTTCTAGTGGATTAGAGAATTTTGATCCAACGCAACTTATTCATGATCGTGAAAATGAATTATTGGGATCTCTCGCTGAATTTCCACGAGTTGTGGCCACGGCGGCAGAGTTACGCGAACCACATAAAGTAGCGCGCTATTTAGAGGAACTTGCTGGTGTTTATCACGGCTTTTATGCCGACTGCCGAGTTTTACCGATGGGTGACGAGGCCGCTTCCTCCCTTCACGGTGCCAGACTTAATTTATGTGCAGCAACTTTGCAAGTACTGAAGAATGGTCTCCTATTACTTGGTGTCAGTGCTCCGGAGAGGATGTAGCGATTTATGTGGTCTAAAAATATTTCATTTAACGAAGGTCAATTACATCTCTCTGGAATTTCAGCCACCAAATTAGCAAACGACTTTGGAACGCCTGCATTCTTCGTGGATGAGGAAGATTTTAAAGAGCGCGCGCTTAGTTGGGACCAAGCGCTGCAATCAGAATTTGGCACAAATGCAGGAACGGTTTACTACGCAGCAAAAGCATTTATCTCTGTCGCTGTTGCGAAATGGATCAAAGAATGTGGCATTGGGATTGATGTCTGCACAGGTGGCGAACTAGCGGTTGCCCTCGCGGGTGGAATAGATCCAAAAAAGATTGAAGTGCATGGAAATAATAAATCTGTTCAAGAAATTGATCGAGCAGTTTCGGCTGGTGTAAAAGTTATTGTTATGGATTCACTTCATGAGATCGAGCGAGTTGCAACTATTGCTCGTAGCCATGGAGTAGTTCAAGGGGTCATGTTGCGCCTTACTCCCGGAATACAAGCCCATACTCACGAATCTATTTCTACCGCCCACGAAGATGTGAAGTTTGGATTCTCAATTGCTAGTGGTGCGGCATGGAGTGCGATTGAAATAGTTTTACAACATCCCGAATTAGATCTCCGTGGATTTCATTCACACATTGGCTCCCAAATTTTTGGTACAGATTCATTTGAGTTAGCGGCCGACCTGTTAATTGCCCTTCTTGCTAAGTATCGTGATGCATATGGCGTGGAACTTCCTGAGTTAGATCTTGGTGGGGGATACGGAATTGCGTACTTACCCGAAGATGAAACCCTTTTGCCCGCCGAGGTGTTGCCGGCACTTGGCAGAGCGGTTACTGCGGCTTGTGCGAAAAATAACTTAGCAATTCCAAGAATCTCAATTGAACCTGGTCGTGCAATAGTTGGTCCATCAACTTTCACGCTATATGAAGTAGGAACTACTAAGAAAGTAATTTTAGAAGATGGGAATACTCGACATTACATCTCCGTCGATGGTGGCATGAGTGACAATATTCGCCCGTCACTTTACGACGCTGAGTATCACGCAATAATTGCGCAGAGAAATTCAAGCCAAGCATCCATCACTTCTCGTGTTGTTGGAAAGCATTGCGAAACTGGCGACATAGTTATTAAAGATATTAATCTGCCGAGTGATATTTGCCCGGGAGATTTAATTGCTATTCCTGCAACTGGGGCATACGGCCGCAGCATGGCAAGTAATTACAACCATGTACCAAGACCCCCAGTAATTGCAGTAAAAGATGGAAAAGCCCGCGTAATTGTGCGCCGTGAAAATGAGGAAGATCTGCTCGCTCTTGATGTGAAAGAATAAGCACCATGAGCCCCGCAGATAAATCAGTTCGCATCGGCATGCTCGGCTGCGGCGTTGTTGGAAGCTCGGTGGCGCGCTTACTTCTTGCTGATACTGCAGAACTCTCAACTCGTGCTGGCGTAAAAATGGAACTCTCACGCATCGCAGTTCGTACTCTTAAGCCGTATGAAGGAATCAATCCAGCGCTATTTACGACTGATCCATTCTCGATCGTAAATGATCCCGAGATTGATCTTGTGATTGAAGTAATGGGCGGAATTGAACCAGCACGTGAATTAATAATGACTGCTATTGAAAATCGTAAATCAGTTGTTACTGCTAATAAGGCTCTACTGGCCAGCCATGGTGCGGAGATGTTTACTGCAGCGTATGCAAAAGGCGAAGATATTTATTATGAAGCATCAGTTGCTGGTGCAATTCCAATCATTCGCCCAATGCGTGACTCTTTAGCCGGTGACTTTGTTACACGATTAATGGGAATAGTTAATGGAACAACTAATTACATTTTGACTAAAATGCATGAAGATAATCGTGAGTTTGCAGATGTTCTAAAGGAAGCGCAAGCGCTGGGTTATGCCGAAGCAGATCCAACAGCGGATATTGAGGGATTTGATGCTGCAGCGAAAGCGGCAATTCTTTCTGGATTAGCATTCCACACTCGTGTAACAGTTGATGATGTTTATCGCGAAGGCATATCAAAGATAACTTTAGAAGATGTGAAAATTGCTAAGTCAATGGATCACGTGATCAAACTTCTGGCGATAGCCGAATTAACTCCTGCCGATGAAATCTCGGTTCGCGTACATCCAGTGATGTTGCATAAGAGCCATCCGTTGGCTTCAGTGCGAGATGCTTACAACGCTGTCTTTGTGGAAGCAGAATCTGCTGGATCCCTCATGTTCTACGGAAGAGGTGCGGGCGGTGCGCCAACTGCTTCAGCAATTCTGGGAGATGTCGTTGCAGTAGCGCGCCATATTGCTTTGAACTCAGTTGGTCAGCGTGAAACTGATTACGCGGATCGCGATATTGCTCCAATTGAATCAACGAAAACTAAGTTTTTAATCCGACTAGAAGTTGAGGATAAAGCAGGTGTTTTGGCAGCAATTGCCAACACTTTCTCATCCCAAGGTGTTTCAATTCAGACTGTTAACCAAGCTGGTCGCAATAGTGATGCTGAATTAACGATTGTCACCCACCGTGCAACTGAAGGTGAATTAAAAGCAACCGTTGATTCGCTGAAGAAAATGGATATGGTTAAAAATATTTCGAGTGTTATCCGCGTTGAGGGGGAGTTAAGCGCATGAGTTTTTTTAACAGCAAAAAATCTGGCGCGCACCAGTGGCGTGGAGTTATTGAGGAATATCGTCACCGACTTCCCGTATCAGCGAAAACTCCAGTAGTTTCACTCGGCGAAGGTGGTACGCCGCTTATCTACGCTTGCTATCTCTCCGAACTTTTAGGTAACGATGTTTGGCTGAAATATGAAGGAATGAATCCAACTGGTTCATTTAAAGATCGTGGAATGACTATGGCAATTTCCAAAGCTGCCGAAGATGGGGCGAAGGCAGTTATCTGCGCATCTACGGGAAATACATCAGCTAGTGCTGCGGCATACGCGACAACGGCCGGAATGGTTTCTGCAGTCTTAATTCCTGCTGGAAAAATTGCAACTGGAAAACTTGCGCAGGCAGTTATTCATGGAGCACAAATTCTGCAAGTTGCGGGAAACTTTGACGATTGCCTAACTTTGGTCCGAGATCTCTCTGATAATTACCCAGTTGCTTTAGTTAACTCAGTGAATCCGTATCGCATTGAAGGACAGAAAACAGCCGCTTTTGAAGTAGTAGATAAATTGGGATTTGCTCCAGATATTCACGCGTTACCGGTTGGCAACGCTGGAAACATAACCGCTTACTGGCAGGGATATAACGAGTACTGCAAAGATAAGATTTCTAATTCATTGCCACAAATGTATGGTTTCCAAGCAGCCGGTTCAGCACCACTTGTAAAAGGCAAGCCAGTATTAAAGCCAGAAACAATTGCAACTGCGATACGTATTGGTAATCCAGCGTCTTGGGATCAAGCGATCGAAGCGCGCGATAAATCTGGTGGAGTAATTGATTCAGTTACAGATAAAGAAATCTTGGCTGCCTACGCGCTCGTTGCAGGCAAAGAAGGTGTATTTGTTGAACCTTCATCAGCCGCTGGTATTGCTGGCTTAATAAAGTATAAA
>JBBQEE010000027.1:0-9226 GCA_038320375.1 Candidatus Nanopelagicales bacterium | reverse complement strand
GGCGATTGAGATGGAACCGAACGCGTTCAGCGCCGAAGCTAGAGTAAAAACGTAGTTCACTTGGCGCAGACCGCTTTGCTAAAGATAAATCTGGATTACCGTAAGGAAGAGCAATAATTTTATCGGCCGATGTCATTAGCGCTAATCGAGAGAGCCAACTCTTTGCAGCAACTTCTCCAGAAGTTTCTTTTCCACTATTTAAGTCATAACCATCTGCCATATCGGCTATTTCATCAAGTAGTTGCCCATCAATTACCCAAGTACGTTTACCGCGTGGTTTGGTATCGAGTGGTTTACCAAGTCTTCCAGTTGGCAATAGATCATTAACTAATTCATCATTACGAAAACTTCCATCAAATAATTGGTGGGGTTTGCTAATTAAATAAACGACATTCTCTGCTGCGGTCGCGCTAGGTAAGAAAGTAAATATGAAGATTAAAGGTAGTAACAACGAAATTAAGCGCTTCATTGTGGCGCCACTTCATCAGATGCATTGGTTCGGGCAATAAGTTTCTTTTCATCTGGATATGCCAAACGTTCAATAATTTCAGTTAACGGAAACCAGCCGACCTCATCAACTTCACTTTCCTGTGGAGCAAGCAACCCACCAGTTTCTCGAAATAGATAATGATGAACTGTTTTATGAATTCGTTTACCGCCTGCCATAAACCAAAAATCGATTACTCCGAGAGAGCGTTCAATTGCTGATTCGATTCCGGTCTCTTCGGCGACTTCACGAAGCGCGGCTTGCTCAGGAGTCTCACCCTCTTCAATATGACCTTTAGGCAGCGACCATAAAATTCTTTTTCCAGTCGGATCCTTGTGATCAATTCGGCCAATCAATAGCCCGTTTTTACCGCTGTGATCGATGACGAGACCACCGGCGCTAACTTCATCGACTCTTTTAGCGTAACTCTTTGTTCTATCTTTCTGTGAGGCTCGGTTTTGAGCGCCTTTTTCAGGCAGCGCAGTTGAATCGTTGTTTGTGCCAGCCTGCGTTTGATCTTTCGTAAGTGGGGCGCGATGTGCGGGGCGTCTACGCCTGCGCTTCTTCTTTACACCTTCGCTGCCCGCACTAGGTGCCGGGGTCATAGAGCAAGGGTACTGCTCTAACCTTATCTATTGTGACGAGTGCATTGGGAGCCGCAGGAGAAGTTGCGATCGCCTCCCTTGTTGAGCGCGCACCGCTTGCAAGTTCGCTGGCCCAAAGTTTTGCAGCAAAAGGATTTCGTTTAGCACTTGTAGGTGGCCCAGTACGCGATGCGCTTTTAGGTCGCCTTGGAAATGATCTGGATTTCACAACGAATGCAACCCCAGAAGAAAGTAAAAAGATTTTAAAAGTCTGGGCCGAAAATGTTTGGGATATTGGAATTGATTTTGGAACCGTTGCTGGAAAACGTGGTGACACAACAGTGGAAGTCACAACTTATCGTTCCGAAAGTTACGATCCAGATAGTCGCAAACCAGAAGTTGTATTTGGCGAAAATATTGAAGGAGATTTATCTCGCCGCGACTTCACAATTAACTCGATGGCACTTGAGTTAACAACCCCAACCCCAGAATTTATTGATCCATTTAATGGACTTGAAGATTTAGCAAAGAAAATTTTACGAACTCCAACTAAAGCTGAGAACTCGTTCTCCGATGATCCACTACGAATGATGCGCGTGGCAAGATTTGCTAGTCAATTAGGTTTTGAAATTGCACCTGATGTTTTAACTGCAATGAAAGATATGGCGCCACGAATTTCAATAATCTCCGCTGAGCGAGTGCGCGATGAATTTATAAAGCTATTAATGTCAGACCGACCACGACTAGGAATAACAATTTTAGTAGAAACTGGAATTGCGGATATTGTCTTACCTGAAGTTCCAAAGTTAAGGTTAGAAATCGATGAACACCACCATCACAAAGATGTTTACGAACATTCAATAACAGTTCTTGAACAAGCAATTGCCCACGAAGATCGTTTAGGCGGACCAAATTTAATTATTCGTTTAGCGGCGCTTTTGCATGACATTGGAAAACCAAAGACTCGCAGCTTGATTGAGGGCGGTGGAGTTTCTTTCCATCACCACGAAGTCGTGGGTGCACGGTTATCAAAGGTACGTTTAAAAGCACTTCGTTTCGATGGCGACACAATTGAACAAGTCGAAACTTTAGTTGCCCTGCACCTGCGTTTTCACGGTTATGGTGATGGTGAATGGACTGATTCCGCGGTGCGGCGCTATGTCAGAGATGCTGGTGACTTACTGGTTCATTTACATGTATTAACTCGTGCGGATTGCACTACCCGTAATGTTAAGAAAGCCGAACGGTTATCGAAAACCTATGATGGTTTAGAAGCGCGTATTTCTAAATTAATGGAAGAAGAAGAGTTATCTAAAATTCGCCCTGATTTAGATGGGGCACAAGTTATGCAGTTACTTGGCGTTAAACCATCTGCAGCCGTAGGTAAAGCCCTTGATTTTCTCTTGGAACTTCGCTTGGAAAATGGACCACTTGGTCAAGCGCGCGCCACTCAAGAGCTACTTACTTGGTGGAGCAAAGAAAACCCCACCACGAAGTAAACGCAACCCAGCGAGAAGATAAATAACCGAGACAATTAACGGAACTAGATAAGTATCACCACTATCTGGAAGCAATAACGCTGCGAATAAAGCCCCTGAAACGATTGCACTATTAACAACTACGTCATAAACCGAAAATACGCGACCTCGGTAGATGTCATCAATCTTAGATTGTACAAGTGCATCATTGGTCACTTTTAAACTCTGCCCCCATAAGGCAGTCATAAATGCAGCAATAGCTAAAGTAACTGGCGTTCTTGTAAAGACTATAAATAGTGGACCAGCAGCGCTCAGCAATAATGAAAGTCGCATCCAGCGATGTCGTCCCATTTTTGTAACACCCAATGGCGCGATGATTGCGCCAACCACAAAGCCAACTGCAGCAATTGAGAGTGTAAAACTTAAACCTGCTAACCCGGCTTCGTTATCTAATGGATCATTAAATGTATTTCTTTCTAATAAAAGTGCAATCAGAGTCATGGCGGTGATTCCGCCACGATGAACCGCGATGGATGCGATGCCGCGAGCAGCATCCATATGTTGGCGCAGGAATGCAATTCCTTCACGCATCTCAATAAAGCCTTGCGCGATACTTGCTTCTTTTATCTCGTGATCTTGTGGTCCAATCTCTTTCTTCTTTAGTAATGAAGCGAAGAATGCGGCGATTAGATATCCAACTGCGGCAACTAAAATAATGTAACCATCGGCACGGTCTGCGCTGGTGTCGTTATCAATTAATTTACGAATTCCGAGTCCGAGTCCGCCACCTAGAACCACCCAGACTGAACCACCAGTTACAGCGAGAGCATTAGCGCTAATGAGAGATTTACTTTCAATCATTAATGGAATACCAGCAGAAAGTCCAGCCAGAATTAATCTGTTAACACCAAAAGTAATTAAAATAAATATTGTTAATTCAACACCGGTATAGCCATTAAAAATTAAAAGTGCGATGAGTAAAAGAGTCACAGATCTAGCTAAGTTTGAAAACATTAGTGCGCGTTGACGTGAGACGCGATCGAGAATTGTTCCAACGAATGGTCCAATAAATGAATAAGGAAGTAGCACCACTGCAAAAGCCAGCGCTGCATTAAGTGCATTTGCTTGTCGCTCAGGTGAAAAGAGAACAAAAGATGCGAGAGCGCTTTGAAAAATGCCATCGGTCATTTGTCCAGACCAGCGAAGTCTTAACAATCGTGAAAATTTCTTATCGGTAAGAATCTTCCAAGGACTCATGCTGGTATTGCTCACAGCGAAAGGGTAATAGAGCAGCCTGAGATAAAGAGGTTTATCCTTCTCTTACTATGAAATCTAAGCGTGGCTATATCGACTATTCACTCGATAAGCGTGCAACCTTGCTCGCGCTATTTCGCGGGGTTGTAGATGCTTGTGATGCAGATCCATATTTAATGAGAGCAGCTAAGTATCATGGTGAAAAAGCTAGTCGTAAATGTCCGGTCTGTAAGAAAGATGCTTTAGTCGAACTTAAATACACTTTTGGTGATCAGTTAGGTCAATTCTCAGGCCGTATTAAGAATGAAATTGAACTTCTTGTAATGGAGAAAGAATTCGGGGAGTTCTCTGTCTATATTGTTGAGGTTTGTCGAAATTGCTCATGGAACCATTTATGTGCAACATATCTATTAGGTGACGGAAATGAGCGTAAACCACCACGACGAGTACGCACCCTAGAAGATGATGATTGGGTAAAAGGGTAACCTTAAGAAATGATCCGCAAGAAACTCATACGCGCTGGCATATTTTTAGCTGGCTTTGGTTTCATTGCTGGTTCAACGCTTTTTGCTTTTGCATGGTTTACGGTTTCGATCCCCGATCCGAATGCTTATGTAAATAGTCAATCAACAATAATTCAATACTCCAATGGTCAAGAAATTGGTCGAGTTGGAACTCAAAACCGACAAATCTTGCCACTGGCAAAAATCCCAATGAATCTACGAAATGCCGTTTTAGCTGCAGAAGACAGAAATTTTTATTCAAATAAAGCATTCAGCCCAACTGGAATCGCACGCGCACTAATAAACAATTTAAAGTCAGGTTCGCTAAATGGTGAAGGTGGATCAACCATTACGCAGCAGTATGCAAAAACTGCTTTTCTTTCACCCAGCCGAACTATCCAACGAAAAATTAGAGAGTTAGTAATTTCCTTAAAACTAGAGAACTCCTTGAGTAAAGATCAAATTTTCGAAAACTATTTAAACACAATTTATTTTGGTCGTGGTTCTTATGGTGTACAGACCGCTTCACAACAATATTTCAACCGCAACGCCAGTCAATTATCGCTGGCACAAAGCGCAGTAATTGCAAGTATTTTGCGCTCCCCTGGTTATTACGATCCATCGCTCTCGAAAGAGAATGGAGTAAGACTACTTAACCGATTTACATATGTAATCGATGGAATGGTTGAACAAGAATGGATCACCAAGGAAGAAGCGGCTAAGGCTAAGTTTCCAACCGTAATTCCAAGAACTAAAGCTGGTCAATTGAGTGGACCAAAGGGACACCTAGTTGCTGCGGTACAAAGAGAAATGGGAAAGCTTGGTTTTACTGAAGACCAACTATTAGTCGGCGGACTGGTTATTAAAACAACTATCGATCAACGAGCCCAGCAGTCTGCAGTCGATGCAGTGACAAAGTTATATCCAAAGAAAGCACCTGAAAATCTGCGAATTGGTTTAGCTGCGATTCGCCCTGGCACAGGTGAAATTATTGCCATGTATGGCGGCCGTGATTATTTAGTTCGACAATTAAATGATGCAACTCAATCAATTGCGCTGGCTGGGTCAACTTTTAAACCCTTTGCACTGATTGCAGCACTGGAAGCTGGAATTCCTTTAACTTCAATGTGGAACGGTGATTCACCCCAGACTTTTGATGACCTAGGCAGACCGTATGAAGTTTCAAATTATGGCAACGAAGGTTGGGGCCAAACTGATTTATTAAATGCCACGAAACATTCAATTAACACGATTTATGTTCCACTCGGACAAAAAGCTGGACTCGATAAAGTTGTAGATGCTGCGCGACGTGCAGGAATTCCTGAATCAGTTGCAATGGTTCCATCCCCATCAGTTTCACTTGGGGTAGCGAGCCCGCACGTAATTGATGTTGCAAATGCATACGCAACATTTGCAGCACAAGGTATTTACGCAAAGCCATATTTGATTGCCTCGGTAACTGGTCCAAATAAGGGGCTGCTTTATGAAGGTGTTTCACAAACCCAAGAGGTTTTTGCAACGGATGTAATGGCTGATCTAACTTACGCGCTGAAGAGCGTTGTAAATGGTGGAACTGGTTCGGCAGCGCTCGCACTTGGCCGACCTGCCGCTGGAAAGACCGGAACGAGTCAATCAAATGCATCCGCTTGGTTTAGCGCATACACACCGCAGTTAGCTGCATCTGTTGCTCTCTTCCGTGACAGCGCGTCAGAATCACTTAATGGAATTGGTGGATTGACATCAGTAACTGGAGGAACCTTCCCCGCTCGAATTTGGACAGCATTTATGAAGGGTGCCTTGAAAGGCCAACCAGTAATGTCATTTCCGGCACCGGCAAATGTTGGTGGATTAGAACCTATTGTGATGACAAGTGGCGGCGTACAAACTCGCAAGGAGAAATAGTTTGTGCAAAAGAGTGCGCGCTTAGTTATTGTCTTAGCAATATTTGCTTCGCTTTTAAGCTTTGCAAAATTTAATTACTGCGCTGCAACTAATTGGGAATCTCCCGGACAATACGTACACGCCTGTTATTCCGATTTACCCGCACTCTTTGGCGAAAGAGGTTTAAGTAAAGGTGATTGGGCTTATAGCAATGGCGAAGATTCGGTTGAGTATCCAGTCGTGACAGGCGTTGTTATGTGGGCACTAGCGCAAATAACTCCATCTGGTCCTGATGCGCTGCAATGGTATTTCTATATAAATGTATTTTCATTAGCGCTGCTATTTATTTTTATTTCATTAATTGTATTTAAGTTCCGACCAGAGTTTGCCTATCTTTCGGTAATTGCCCCAGCAGCAATTGCATCCCTTTATATCAACTGGGATTTGTGGGCAATCATTTCGATGTTAGGTGCAATCTATTGGTTTGATAGAAAGAAATTGGATTTAAGCGCCCTTGCATTGGGAATCTCAATTGCCACAAAATTTATGCCAATTTTTTTACTACTTCCAATCGCGTTGATTTTCTTTCGCAGACACCAACTACGGAGCGCCATTAGATATTTCATAATTACAGTTTTAGTTTTTGCAGCAATTAACTTGCCAGTTTATTTAACAACACCTGAAGGCTGGCTACGTTTCTATCAATTAAATCTTGACCGCGGCTCTGACTGGGGATCGCTTTGGTATGCGCTAACTGCAATCGGAGTTAATTTAGCAAATCTAAACTATCTTTCCATCTTAGTTTTGTTGGCTGGCCTTGCCGCGCTATGTATCTATGTTTTGGAATTACGAATCGTTCCTTCGCTCGCTTCCCTTAGTTTTATAGTTTTAGCGATCGTCATGTGTGCAAGTAAAGTTTACTCACCGCAATATGTTCTCTGGCTAACTCCACTTGCTGTGATCGCGCTGATTGATAAACGCGACGTACATGCGTTTTGGATTTGGCAAGGTGCTGAAGTTCTTTATCATTTCGCAATTTGGCAGCATTTAGCAACCGTCACCGGCGCCAAATTCGGATTGCCGCTATTTGGGTACGCGGTAATTTCATTAGCGCGCATCGCCGCCACCCTGTACTTGGTCATCGTTCTGGTGCGCCGCGGCTTAGCCGGCGGCACTCAAGGCCCGTTAGCCCACAGATCTCTGCGTGAATTTCTCTTTGATAGCGGGGAGAAGTACCCTTAGTACTCCTCATTCGTAGGCCAAGAGCTGAAGAGTGCGGAAATTTAACCCTCCTGTCACGGAAATACCGTGGCCGTCTTAGTCCAGAGGAGGTCGGGTTAACACATGCGTCATTATGAAATCATGGTCATTCTTGATCCAGAACTAGAAGAACGCACAGTCACACCAAGCCTTGAGGCATATCTCAAGATCATCAAAGATAGCGGTGGCACAGTAAACAAGCTTGACCTTTGGGGCAAGCGCCGTATGTCTTTTGAAATTATGAAAAAAGGCGAAGGTATCTACGCAGTTATTGATATGACTTGCCAACCAGCAGCGATCAGAGAGTTGGACCGTCAACTTAATTTGAACGAATCTGTACTCCGCACAAAGGTTATGCGTCCCGAATAATCCACATATATGGAGCGTCGCTCCACTTATGTCATTCGTAGACGGTAATTTAAAGCAAGGACTCCACGAGCAGAGATGAAGAGGTAAGTAATATGGCAGCAGGAGATACAACAATCACCATGATCGGCAACCTAGTTGACGATCCAGAGTTACGTTTCACACCATCAGGTGCGGCCGTCGCTAAATTTCGTGTTGCCTCAACACCTCGTTATCTCGATAAAACAACTAACGAATGGAAAGATGGCGAGAGCCTCTTCCTTCAATGTCAGATCTGGCGTCAAGCTGCGGAGAATGTTGCCGAGTCGCTAACAAAAGGAATGCGCGTCATTCTTTCTGGTCGACTAAAGCAACGTTCATATGAAACCAAAGAAGGCGAAAAGCGCACAGTATTTGAGGTAGAAGTTGATGAAGTTGGTCCATCACTACGTAACGCAACCGCGAAGGTGACACGTGCACAACGCGCAGGCGGAACAGGTGGCGGATTCTCTGCACCAGCTGCAGCTGGAGATTCAGTAAATGATGATCCATGGGCTGCCGCTTCAACAACCAGCGCTGGCGGAGGATGGGCAACCACAACCTCTGATGAGCCACCTTTTTAAAGTTTAAAAATAAATCTATCCATCCATTCCTAGTTCTAAATAAAAGCGGCAAAACCGTTTGTATTAATGACTAGGGCCCACTTAAAAGGAGCACCACAATGGGAGCAAGAAATAACCGGAACCTCAAGGAACCGAAGAATAAGGGCGCAAAAGCTGCTGCCTTAAATAAGAAGTTCAAGAAGAAGCCATGCAGTTTCTGTCGTGACAAGGTCACCTATATCGATTACAAAGATATAGCCACCCTTCGCAAGTACATCTCTGATCGCGGCAAAATCCGCGCTCGTCGCGTCACTGGCGCATGTACACAACACCAACGCTCTGTTGCTACTGCGGTTAAAAATAGCCGTGAAGTTGCACTGTTGCCTTACACATCGACAGCTCGTTAAGGGGGAATGAAGATATGAAACTCATCCTTACTCGTGAAGTTGCAAAGCTCGGTTCAGCCGGCGATGTAGTTACTGTCAAAGATGGTTATGCCCGCAACTTCTTGTTGCCCGGTGGCGTAGCAATCGCATGGTCACTTGGTGGCGAGAAGCAGATTGAAGGAATCCGTCGCGCTCGCGCTGCACGTGATGTCCGCGATCTCGATCACGCTAAAGAGATCAAGGCAACGCTAGAAAAGGCAGCAATCTCAATCAGTGTAAAAGCTGGTACTGCAGGTCGCCTATTCGGTGCAGTCACAGATAAAGACATCGCAGCAGCAATCAAAGCTGCAGCGGGTGTTGATATCGATCGTCACAGCATTCAAACTGCTGGACATATTAAGAAGGCTGGAGATCACACAGTTAAAGTTACGGTTGCGCACTCAGTT
>JBBQEE010000026.1:0-9359 GCA_038320375.1 Candidatus Nanopelagicales bacterium | reverse complement strand
AATGCCGTTCACGGTGATGTAGTAACTGTGGTGAAGGAATGATTAATGCAGAATTGTTATTAGATGATCCGGGTTGGATTATTGCTCTTAAAGCAGTGATTGTTTTTGCAGTTTGTGTTGTCTTGACGATCATGTCTGTTTGGGGCGAACGTCGTCTCGTCGCACGTATGCAGATGCGCGTTGGCCCAAACCGTGTCGGAAAATTTGGCCTAATTCAAGCGCTGGCTGACGGCGTTAAGTTGGCGCTTAAAGAAGATTTAATTCCAGCAGCCGCCGATAAAGTCGTATTTGTTATTGCTCCGATCATTAGTGCAACCGCTGCATTTATGGCGTTTGCGGTAATGCCGATGACAGGACCGGTTAACTTTTTTGGTGAAGAAACCGTTATGCAGTTGACTGATATTCCAGTTGGGGTTTTATACGTATTAGCGACTGCATCAGTTGGTGTTTATGGAATTGTTCTTGCTGGCTGGTCTTCTGGTTCTACATATCCTCTGCTGGGTGGTTTGCGATCAAGTGCTCAAGTTATTTCTTATGAAATCGCAATGGGACTTTCGCTAGTTTCGGTCTTTATTTATTCAGGTTCAATGTCTACATCCGCCATTGTGCAAGCGCAGCAAGAGACATGGTGGTACGGATTAGTTTTATTCCCAGCTTTTGTTATTTATGCAATCTCAATGGTTGGTGAAACAAATCGCGCGCCCTTTGATTTAGCAGAAGCTGAAGGAGAACTAGTAGGCGGCTTCCACACCGAATACTCATCACTTAAGTTCGCACTCTTCTTCTTGGCTGAGTACGTAAACATTATTGCTGTTTCTGCACTGGCCACCACGTTATTCCTCGGCGGTTATCACGCTATACCGGGGCTCGGCTTTACTGAGCAATGGTTAGGTGGATGGTTTACTCTAATTTGGTTCTTCCTAAAAGTACTTTTGTTCTTCTTTGTATTCGTATGGTTACGTGGCACGCTACCGCGCTTACGTTACGACCAATTTATGCAATTTGGTTGGAAAGTTCTGATTCCAGTTTCTCTACTTTGGATTTTAGTTGTTGCAACTCTTCGATTAATTTCTACAACTAGCCAGTCTCGTCCGCTTACCTTTGCATTTGCAGGAGTTGTCGTACTAATCGTTCTCGCAATTTCAACTGTATTTGAAAATTCCAAGAAGAAGCGCACTTCTTTCGTATATCCAGAATCAGCAGAACCAAGTTTTGCAGTTCCATCTCTTCCATCAGAGATCCGTACTATCAATGTTTCTCAACAAGGAGGCGATCGTGTCTGATCAGAATGGTTTGAATCCAGTGGAACCAGAGTTAAATAATCTGGTTAATAGAGATGTAGATATCACTAACGTTTCATATGAAAAAGTAGATCAACCTGGTGCCAAGAGTTTCTTCCAACAGTTGCAAGGATTCTGGGTAACTTTCATAACAATGTTTAAGAAAGTTAATACCGTTCAATACCCTGAGGTAAAAGAGCCAACTGCAGAAAGATTTCATGGACGCCATCAACTCAATCGCCATCCAGATGGGCTAGAAAAATGCATTGGTTGCGAGCTTTGTGCTTGGGCATGTCCAGCCGATGCAATCTATGTTGAAGGCGCCGATAACACTCCAGAGAATCAAATGTCTCCAGGGGAGCGCTACGGCAAGGTTTATCAAATTAATTACTTGCGATGTGTTTTCTGTGGACTTTGTATTGAAGCATGTCCAACGCGTGCCTTAACGATGACAAATGAATACGAACTTGCCGATTCAACGCGTAGTAAATTAATTTTCGAGAAAGATGACTTACTTGGTCCACTCCGTGCTGGAATGTTGCCACCACCTCATCCAATGTACCCAGGGATGACTGATACAAATTATTACAACGGTGATGTAAAAGAGTCGCATCCTTCGCAGGAGAATATTTAGTGGAACCGCTTTTAACTATTCAGACCCCCGAGACCATTCTTTTTTGGGTTTTAGCGCCGCTCTCATTAATTGCTGCAGTGGGTATGTTGTTGGTTAAGAAGGCGGTGCACTCAGCTCTCTTGTTAGCGTGGGTAATGATCACATTGGCCATCTTTTATATTGCCCAAGGCGCAGTATTTTTAGGAGTTGTTCAAGTAATTGTTTATACCGGCGCAGTCATGATGTTATTTCTATTTATTTTGATGTTGGTCGGTGTCGATTCATCGGATTCGTTGACTGAAACTATTTCAGGAATTCGCCCAATAGCTATCACCGCAGCGATCGGCTTCGGAGGACTAATGGTTTCACTTCTTGGTCGCGCCACTCTTGGACGCGAACCAGTTGGTCTTGAAACTGCCAATGCGGCTGGAAATGTTGAGGGCCTTGCTGTCCTGCTCTTTTCAAAATACGTTTTCCCTTTTGAAGCAGTCTCTGCACTATTAATCACTGCAGCAGTTGGAGCAATGGTTTTAGCGCACCATCAGCGCACAAATATTCGTCCGACTCAGCGCGAACAATCAATTAATCGTTTCCGCAGTGATTCGTTAGCCGGAGCTGCTGGTCTACCTGGACCGGGAGTTTTTGCTCGGCATAATGCAGTTGATGTTCCTGCACTGCTCCCAGATGGAACTCCTGCGCCGACCTCTATTTCGGCAACTTTGAAAGCCCGCGGTGATGTTATTTCTTCTGCGCCATTCCAATTAGATAACGTTGATACGACAGTTGCGGAGGAGAAGTAATGACTCTTGATTACTATCTCTATTTAGCTGCGCTTTTATTTACAATCGGTGCTGTTGGAGTTGTCCTTCGCCGAAATGCAATAGTTGTTTTCATGTGTATTGAGCTCATGCTGAATGCAGCAAATTTAACTTTAGTTACATTCTCACGAAATAATGGAACCCTTGATGGACAAGTTATTGCGTTCTTCACAATGGTGGTTGCAGCGTGTGAAGTAGTTGTTGGGTTGGCAATTATCGTGACTATTTATCGTTCTCGTCGCTCGTCTACCATTGATGATGCAAGTTTGTTAAGGCGATAAAAATGACAACTAATAATGGTTTGGTTTATTTAATCGCATTGCCACTCTTTGGCTCTCTTGCACTGCTGCTCCTGGGACGCAAAGCAGATAAGTGGGGACACTTGCTGGCCACTGTACTTTCGGCTGGCTCATTTGGAGTTGGATTACTCCAACTTTCACAGATGTTAAGCCGTGATCCGCAAGCGCGCCCGGTGACGCAGAAACTCTTTACATGGATCAACGTTGGCAGTTTTAACGTAGATGCCTCTTTACTTCTTGATCAACTTTCAATTTGCTTTGTTCTGTTGATTACAGGTGTCGGAACCTTGATTCACATCTATTCAATTTCTTATATGTCACATGACCCAGATCGTCGTCGATTCTTTGCCTACCTAAACTTATTTATCGCCGCGATGCTTTTATTGGTTCTCGGAGATTCATATCTCAACCTTTATGTCGGTTGGGAAGGCGTAGGCCTTGCTTCCTACCTATTGATCGGTTTCTGGAATCAAAAGCCTGCTTATGCAACCGCCTCCAAAAAAGCATTTGTTATGAACCGAATTGGTGACATGGGTCTTTCTTTTGCAATCATGATCGCTTTTGCCAGCCTAGGTACCGTGTCATTTAGTGGCGTCAAAGAACAATCCGAGACGGCATCAGAAGCAACGATGACAGCAATCGGTCTCATGTTATTAGTTGCTGCAATTGGTAAATCTGCACAGTTCCCACTTCAAGCATGGTTGGGAGATGCGATGGCTGGACCAACACCAGTTTCAGCGCTGATCCATGCTGCAACAATGGTGACTGCTGGTGTCTACTTAATTGTTCGCTCAAACTTTGTATTTGATGCTGCACCGAATGCACAGTTAGCAGTCGCCATTATTGGAGCAATCACGCTGATGTTCGGTGCAATCATCGGTATGGCAAAAGACGATATCAAAAAAGCGCTAGCTGCCTCAACTATGTCGCAAATTGGCTACATGATTTTGGGAGCTGGACTTGGGCCAGCAGGATATGCATACGCAATCATGCACTTGATCACTCATGGATTCTTTAAGGCCGGAATGTTCCTTGGCGCAGGTTCAGTAATGCATGGAATGAACGATGAAGTAAATATGCGTAAATACGGCGGACTTCGAAAATTTATGCCAATTACTTTTGTGACCTTTGGCCTTGGATATTTAGCAATTATCGGTGTTCCACCTTTTGCTGGTTTTTATTCTAAGGATTTAATTATTGAAACTGCTTTTAACGCCGGGGGAGCAAAGGGAATTATTCTTGGTTCAACGGCGCTTCTAGGTGCTGCGTTAACAGCCTTCTATATGACGAGAGTAATGATTTTGACGTTTACAAGTCCAAAACGCTGGGATGAGAATCAACACCCACACGAGTCGCCAAGTTTGATGTGGATTCCAATGGTTGTTCTTTCGATTGGCTCAGTAACTTCAGGGTTACTTCTTTCACGTGGAGGCACTCTTAAGACTTGGCTGGCGCCACTCTTTGAAAAGCACAGCGAACACGAAGAGCTATTGGCTCCGATAGTCGTTTCAGGATTAGCGATTTTAATGGTTGCAATCGGTGTATCTATCGCAGTAATTAAGTATCAACTTTCAGATGTAGCTAATGAAGCGCCCTCAAACGTTTCAATCTTTACTCGCTTTGCCCGTAGAGACTTGCTGCAAGATGATGCAAATGAAGCTCTCTTTATGCGCCCCGGACAAGCGCTAACTTCACTATTAGTAAAAACCGATGATGTAGTTGTTGATGGTTCAGTGCGTGGCGTTGCCAAGATGGCTTTAAGTTCTGGGGCAGTTTTGCGCAAGACACAAACGGGTTACGTCCGCAGTTATGCAGCCCTAATTCTGCTTGGTGCAACTGCTCTTATCGCCGCGATATGGGTGGTCACACAATGATTCCAACAGAGCTAAATTTGTTAACACTTTCTATGCTCTTGCCATTAATCGGTGTAGCCGTGCTGGCGTTTGTACCAAAAACAAATGCTCTGCTAACAAAACAAATTGCGTTAGTAACAACGCTTTCTGTAGCGGCAGTTGGCATTTATATGACCGTCAAATTCGAATTTAATAACACAACATTTCAATTTGTAGAATCCCGAGAATGGATTCCAGCCTTTGGAATTAATTACGCTCTTGGTGTCGATGGAATTGCTATGATTCTTATTTTGATGTCTGTTCTGCTCACGCCAGTTGTAGTTGTTGCAGGTTGGAATGAATCAGATGGTGGTCGATGGAGTGCCAAGGTCTTCTACTCGCTAATTCTGGTTCTCGAGACAATGATAATTGGCGTCTTTGCATCAACTGATGTTTTCTTATTTTACGTTTTCTTTGAAGCGATGTTGGTTCCGGTCTACTTCTTAATAGGTGGTTTTGGCTCGGGCGAACGCGCCGCAGCAGCAGTTAAGTTCCTGCTTTACAGCCTTTTTGGTGGACTACTGATGTTGGCCTCAATTATTGGGATCTTCGTAATGGCAACTCGTTACGGGAATCGCACTTTCGATATCACCGCTCTTTCTCAACTTCATACTGTGCTTACGCCAATGATGGAGAATGTTCTATTCCTTGGATTTTTCATCGCTTTTGCAATTAAAGCTCCCCTTTGGCCGCTACATACTTGGCTACCGGATGCTGCAAAGTCGGCAACTCCGGGTACTTCAGTTCTGCTTCTCGGTATCTTAGATAAAGTCGGTACTTTCGGAATGATCCGTTACTGCTTAACGCTATTTCCGAATGCCAGCAAAACATTTACTCCAATAATTATTACTTTGGCAGTAATTTCGATACTTTATGGTGCGTTTTTAGCGATCGGCGCAAAAGACATTAAACGTCTAATTGCATATACATCAATATCGCACTTCGGATTTATCACACTTGGAATTTTTGCTATGACTTCTCAAGGCATGACCGGATCTGTGCTTTATATGTTTAACCATGGGTTCTCTACCGCTGCCTTGTTCTTGGTTGCCGGACACATGATTTCGCGTCGTAAATCTTCAACCATTTCAGACTTCGGTGGATTACAGAGAGTCACACCGATAATGGCGTGGTCCTTCTTTATCGCTGGTTTGTCCAGTTTGGCGCTGCCCGGGCTCTCTAGTTTCGTCAGTGAGTTCCTTGTATTGGTTGGCACATTTACTCGATATCCAGTCGCGGCAGTTATCGCCACCTTCGGAATTGTCTTAGCAGCGCTTTATATTTTGATCCCAGTTCAACGTGCTCTTCATGGACCAACAACTCCGGGTAATGAAAATATGAGTGATTTAACTTTGCGCGAAAAAGTTGGAATAGCACCAGTGATTGCAATAATCGTTGTATTAGGTTTCTATCCATCGCCACTGCTAAAGATAATTAATCCCATCTCCAGCCAAATAATCTCTCAACAAGGATTTAGCGATCCTGCGCCAACCATAAGTGAGGGCAAAGAATGATTCAATTTGTATCACCAACTTTTGATTACGCAGCACTGGCACCAATTTTAATTGTTCTTGGTGGAGCGGTAATCGGGGTCCTGATTGAAGCATTTGTCTCAGCTAACCTACGCTCACGTGTGCAACTTTTTACAACACTTGCATCCTTAATTTTGGCTCTTGGAGCGTTAGTGCAAGCGCGTGGAAAATACACCTCGGCTGCGGCAATGGAAGCAATTACTTTTGATGGAGCGGGATTACTTTTACAGGGTTCAGTCCTAATTATTTCGATCATCGCAGTCTTTTTATTAGCTGATCAAGAAAATTTCACAGCTCTCGCATCCGCACTTCCAGGTTCAGATGAAGAACGCACATCTCTCCAACAATCTTTAAAAATTACTGAGGTCTATCCACTCACACTCTTTGCTGTTGCTGGAATGCTCATTTTCCCCGTTGCAACAGATTTAGTTACGCTTTTTGTAGCGCTAGAGATACTTTCGCTTCCACTTTATTTGTTGGCTGGGCTTTCTCGCCGCCGCCGACTGGCATCACAGGAAGCAGCGCTTAAGTACTTCCTCCTTGGTGCGTTTTCATCAGCATTTTTCCTTATGGGAATCGCTTATTTATACGGCTTCTCATCCTCTGTTTCATTTGCTGGAATTCATGCAGCGGTAGTTGGTGGAACTGGCAACGATGTCTATTTGCTGCTTGGAATCGCCTTTCTTTCTATCGGTTTACTCTTTAAAGTTGGAGCAGTTCCGTTCCACGCTTGGTCACCTGACGTTTATCAAGGCGCTCCAACTGCAGTAACTGGATTTATGGCTGCAGCTACAAAAGTTGCCGCTTTCGGGGCGATGCTGCGAATTTTCTATGTTGTCTTTGCTGAGACTTATTACCAATGGCGACCCGCGTTCATAGCGATTGCGGTTATCACGATGGTCTTCGGTTCAATCGTCGCAATCACACAACGCGATGTAAAGCGCATGTTGGCGTATTCATCTATCGCCCATGCTGGTTTTTTATTGGCCGGAGTTATTGCCCTTAGTAAATCTGGGCTTGATGCGTCGATTTTTTATCTATTTGCCTACGGTATCGCTACGGTCGGTGCATTTGGGGTCGTAACACTTGTTCGCGATGCTGCAGGTGAAGTTACAGACCTGAACCGCTGGAGTGGGCTCGGTAAGCGCTCACCTTTGGTGGCAACTGCATTTGCAGGTTTCTTGCTCGCCTTTGCCGGAATTCCTTTAACCAGCGGATTTATTGGAAAGTTTTCAATTTTCTCGGCTGCCTACGAAAGTGGTTCAACACTTATCCTTATTGCTGGTGTACTTTCTTCAGCTATTGCAGCATTTTTCTATATCCGTGTCATCGTTTTAATGTTTTTTAATAACCCCGTAGAAGATGGAACTACGGTTGTTATTCCATCTGTTTATACCCAAACCACGATTATTGTTTCTGCAGTAGTCACATTTATTCTTGGAATTTACCCAACCCCTTTGATTGATTTCATTCAAAGCACAGCTCAATTCCTTCGCTAATGTCTGCATTTGGAATTCCTGACTTAGATCCAGCCCTACAAGCAGATCTTGCTTCAAGTATGCAAGGCGTAGAAGAGTTATTACTCGAGCATATAAAGGGCGACTACCCGCTCGTTGAGGAAACTTCACGCCATTTAGTTGCCGCAGGTGGCAAACGCTTGCGCCCCTTATTAACTCTAATTTCATCACATTACGGAGATCCAACTCGGAAAGAGATTGTTCCAGCAGCGGTTGTCTGTGAATTAACCCATCTAGCAACTCTTTATCACGATGATGTTATGGATGAGGCACCACTTCGACGCGGAGTCGAAAGCGCTAATAATCGCTGGGGTAATACCATTGCAATTTTAACTGGAGATTATTTATTTTCTAAAGCATCAGATTTATTGGCAGACCTTGGGCCGGAGGCGGTTCGTCTCCAGGCGCGCACATTTGAACGTTTAGTTATTGGCCAGATTATGGAGACTCAAGGACCGCAGAATGGCGAAAATACTCTCGATCATTACATGCGTGTGGCTGCCGATAAAACGGGATCCCTAATTGCAACGAGCGCACGATTTGGTGCTTTGCTATCCGGAACCTCACGAGAGACAGCCGAGACGCTAACTAAGTTTGGTGAATTAATTGGAATCGCATTTCAAGTCGCTGATGACGTTATTGATATTGCAAGTGAATCTACTGAGTCCGGAAAGACACCCGGAACTGATTTACGTGAAGGAGTTCTGACTCTTGTGACGATAAATGCTATGAATTCCAATGACCCTGCTGATGCCGAGCTTGGCCGCTTACTGCGCGGACCGATTCACGATGAGGCAACAGTTCAACAAGTCTTACAAACTTTAAGAGCCCACGATTCGCTAAATCAAGCTCGTGAACAACTTTCACAAATTGCTAAAGATGCTCGTGCTGCACTTGGACCACTTCCAGTAGGCGCAGCAACGGGTGCGCTATTTTCTTTATGCGATGCTGTTATCGATCGCTCTTCCTGATCGCAATAAATCAATAGCTAGCGTAACAAGTGCAGCCCAAATAAATATAAATCCAGCCCAGCGCGCGGCTGGCATATCTTCATGTAATACCCAGACCCCGATCGAAAACTGAATAGTTGGAGTTATATATTGCATCAATCCAATTGTTGTAAAAGGCAACCTAGTAGTTGAGCCATTAAATAGCAGTAATGGAATAGCAGTAACCAATCCTGCGCTAATTAACAATGCTGTCAAACCAAGACTATGACCAAACTCGCCTTCCCCTGTTGATCCAAGGTAGATCAAATAGAGACAATAAGGAATAAATGCAATTAAAGTTTCAATTGCTAAACCTTCCAGCGCACCTAGCCCCAACTGTTTTTTCATCAGGCCGTAACCACCCCAAGATAGAGCGAGCCCGACGGCAACCCAAGGCAGGCGGCCATAATCAATCGTTA
>JBBQEE010000025.1:0-9378 GCA_038320375.1 Candidatus Nanopelagicales bacterium | reverse complement strand
GGTTATGAAAGCGGAATTCGAATTATTCTCTCTGGCCTTGCAATCAGAGGAAGCCGCAGAAGCCTTCATGAACTTCATGTCTAAGAAAGGTAAATAAGAAAAATGACCATCACAGGAAATCTTTCAGGAAAACGAATTTTTATTACGGGTGGCTCGCGCGGAATTGGGTTAGCGATTGCTCTTCGTGCAGCGCGTGATGGCGCATCAGTAGCGATTGCTGCAAAAACTTCTGAACCCAATCCAAAACTTCCGGGAACTATTCATACTGCTGCGCAGGAGATTCGTGATGCAGGAGGAAAGGCTTTGCCAATCCAATGCGATCTCCGCGATGAAAATCAGATTTCGCAAGCAATAGAGCAAGCGGCTGCTGAATTTGGTGGAATCGACATTTTGATCAACAATGCAAGTGCTATTAATTTAACTCCAACTGAAGCAACTCCAGCAAAGCGTTTCGATTTAATGTTTGATGTAAATGTTCGTGGAACCTTCTTGACTTCACAGGCAGCGATTCCCCACCTACGTAAATCTGCGCAAGAAGGTCGGAATCCTCACATCTTAACTTTATCGCCACCGCTATCGATGAAGGCTAAGTGGTTTCAACATCACGTTGCTTACACAATGGCCAAATATGGGATGTCTATGTGCGTTCTCGGTATGTCCGAGGAATTTCGTAAAACTGGAATCGCAGTAAATGCACTTTGGCCACGAACGGCTATTGATACTGCGGCTTTGGCCATGATTCCGGGAGTTGATACTGCGGCCTGTCGAACTCCTGAAATATTGGCGGATGCGGCCTACGTTATTTTAAATCGAGTTTCAAAAGAAACTACTGGTAATTTCTTTGTAGATGATGAAGTTCTGGCCTCTGTAGGCATCACTGATTTAGATAAGTATTCAGTGGTTCCTGGCACTACGGATTTTCTACTTGACTTTTTCCTTGACTAAATTTTAAATCCCACTATCGCCAATTAATTAATATAAGATTTAAACCAGAGCGATGGACAGATCACTCCTTTGTATTGACCCACCTACCCTTAAGGGATCTGCCCATGAAAATCGAATTAAATGGTACAAATGTAATTTCAGAATCTGAGCGCAGGGGTAAAGCTTCCTCACTTTTTTGGCCTTGGTGCGGAGCGAATGTTTCTCTTTTGGCGCTTTCTTATGGTTCATTTTTTCTCGGCTTTGGAATCTCATTCTGGCAGGTAGTAATCGCGGCAATTTTTGGGACGACTCTCTCGTTCCTGTTAGTTGGTTTTAGTTCACTAGCTGGTAAGAAATCAAGTGCGCCAACGATGGTAGTTTCTCGGGCGGCATTTGGCGTTAAAGGGAATGTGATTCCGGGAATTTTGTCATATTTAATATTTGTCGGTTGGGAAACAGTTTTGGTTTCCCTAGCTACTCTGGCAACAGGAACTATCTTTGTCAGACTTGGTCATGTTAATCAGGATTTAGCAATGATCATTGGTTTCATTATTGCGGTTTCTTTGACAATGTATGGGGGAGTACTTGGCCACTCCGTAATAATGAAATTACAGAAATATTTAACTCTTATAACCGTTGCGGCAACCTTGCTCTATATAGTGCTAACTCTGAAAGATGTTTCGTGGGTGGTAGTTTCGGCAATTCCAACCGGAAATATCCAAGCGTTTATTGGAGCCTTAATACTGGGAATAACAGGAATTGGACTCGGATGGGTAAATTCAGCGGCAGATTATGCACGTTACCTACCGAGAACAACTTCAAGTAAAGCGGTTGTTGGATGGACAGTATTTGGCGCGTCAATCGTTCCAATAATCTTAGTTATCTATGGTGCGCTTCTTTCGGGAAGCTCTAAAGATTTAAATGAAGCTATTGCATCCGATCCAATCGGCGCGCTGACAGCACTTCTTCCAACTTGGTATCTCGCGTTGTTTGCACTTATCGCGATTCTTGGATTAGTTGGAGGAGCAATTCTTGATCTTTACTCATCTGGGCTGACTTTGATAGCGATCGGATTTCCAGTAAAGCGCCACATTGCGGCTTTATTGGATGGATTAATTATGTTAGCTGGCACTATTTATATTGTTTGGTTCGCTGAAAACTTTTTCTTTCCTTTTCAAGGGTTCCTCATCACACTCGGAGTACCAGTAGCGACATGGTCTGCAATATTTGTGACTGATGCCCTTCTGCGAAAGCGTGAGTACAGCGAAGCAGATCTCTATCGCGAGGAAGGGCGTTACGGAACCTGGAATCTGAGATCCCTGCTTGTCATGGCGATTGGAACCATTATTGGTTGGGGATTTGTAACAAACTCCTTTGCATCATGGCTTTCATGGCAGGGGTATTTTATGGATTTGATTGGCGGCAAAGAAGGCAGTTGGGCATACGCAAATGTTGGAGTTTTACTTTCACTCGCAATTGGCTCTCTAGGACATTTACTTCTTTCGCGGAAGAAAATTTCAGCCCAGGAAACCGCGTGAGTGGTATCTTCACAACATGAATCGCGTTATCACTCCCTTAAGAGATTTCCTACATAGAGAATCTGCCAGCGGAATCCTAATCCTGATCGCTTCAGCGTTAGGTTTGATAGTTGCGAACTCGGCGTTGTCATCTGGGTATCTTTCATTTTTAGCTCAATCTTTTGAAATTGATGAGGGAATTTTCTATCTAAAGTTGACCGTGCTGAAAGTTATCAATTACGTCTTTATGACAATTTTTTTCTTCGTAGTTGGTCTCGAAATAAAACGTGAATTAACGTCTGGACATCTTTCATCTTTTAAAAAAGCAGTGATGCCATTTATGGCGGCGCTCGGTGGAATGGCTGTACCAGCAGGGATCTATCTTTTAATCGCAGGTCGCGAGGCACCAAGTGGATGGGGAGTCGCTGTCGCCACAGATATTGCCTTAGCAGTGGGCTTGCTGGCAATTATCGGAAGTAGCGCAATCGCATCATTGCGGACTTTCTTATTAGCGCTGGCAGTTATTGATGACATTGGTGCAATTTTGGTAATTGCCTTTGTCTATTCAACGGGAGTTCTTGCAAACTGGTTGATTGGTGCGCTTCTAGTTGTAGTGGCAATTCATGTCATGAAGAAGTTAAATTTGAATTCGGTATCCCTCTATGTACCCGTGGGAATTATCCTTTGGTATTGCATGTACAGGGGTGGGATTCATCCGACCTTGGCAGGAGTAATTCTAGGGTTAATGACACCAAATATCGTTCGGGTCAATACAAGGCTGATTGATGCCGATGATCATGAAGTTTCAGTTATTGAATGGCTAGAAAATAAGCTGCATCCAATTAGTAGCTTGATAATTGTTCCTCTATTTGCTTTTGCTAACACAGGAGTACAAATAACTAGTTCATCAATTTCTGCTGCATATTCATCACCGATAGCTTGGGGAATCTTCTTCGGATTAGTGATTGGTAAGCCACTTGGTGTCATTGCTAGCACTTGGGGATCAAAGAAAATTTCGCTGGGGGAGTACCCAGAAGGTGCAACTCTGCCAAAGATGTTGGCAACAGGTAGCGCGGCGGGTATTGGTTTCACAGTGGCAATCTTTATCGCTAATTTGGCATTTTCTGATCGCCCCACACAAGAGCTAGCAATTATCGCTGTAATTGTCGCCTCGCTCGTCAGCGGGATCCTGAGCACAATTATATTCAAAGTCTTTTCAAATAAGTAAAGCCCACCAATTTCTTGGCGGGCTTTACTTATTTCTAAACTTTAGATGTCGAAGTAAAGTTCGAACTCAGCTGGATGTGGACGCAAGCGCACATAATCAACTTCGTTCTTACGCTTCCATTCGATCCAAGTAGCGATGAGATCTTCAGTGAAGACTCCACCCTTTGTTAGAAATTCGTGGTCTTGCTCAAGGCTATTTAGAACAGCATCGAGTGAACTAGGAACCTGGGGAATTGCAGCAGCTTCAGCACCCTCTAATTCGTATAAATCCTTATCTACTGGAGCAGGTGGTTCGATCTTATTTAAAATTCCATCGATTCCGGCCATCAACATCGCAGCGAATGCTAAGTACGGATTTGATGATGGATCAGGGCAACGGAATTCAATTCGCTTAGCCTTTGGTGATGATCCAGTAATAGGAATACGAATACATGCAGAGCGGTTACGCGCTGAGTAAACAAGATTTACTGGAGCTTCGTATCCGGGAACCAAGCGACGGTATGAGTTAACTGTTGGGTTGGTGAATGCAAGTAACGATGGAGCGTGCTTTAACAGTCCACCGATGTACCAACGTGCCATATCTGAAAGATCGCCGTAAGTTCCTGCTTCGAAGAAGAGTGGCTTTCCATCTTTCCAAAGTGATTGGTGAACGTGCATACCTGAACCGTTATCTCCGAAGAGTGGCTTTGGCATGAATGTTGCAGTCTTGCCGCCTTCCCATGCAACGTTACGCACGATGTACTTGAACTTCATTAGTTCATCGCCGGCAGTAAGGATGTCGGTGAAGCGGTAGTTGATTTCCATTTGTCCAGCAGTTCCAACTTCATGGTGTGAGCGCTCAACTAGAAGTCCGGCACGGCCTAACTCCATAACCATTTCATCGCGAAGATCTGCAAATTGATCTGTTGGAGAAACTGGGAAGTAACCACCCTTTACGCGTGTGCGATAACCACGGTTTGGAGTGCCATCACTGTCGGCAACGATTCCGGTATTCCATGAACCTTCATATGAATCGATGTGGTGATACGACTCATTGATACCAGTGCTGAAACGAACTGAATCAAAAATGTAGAACTCGGCTTCAGGCGCGAAGTAAGCCTGATCTGCAATTCCAGTGGACTTTAAATAGTCGACTGCCTTCTTTACTACGCCACGAGGATCGCGGGAGTAAGCAGTGTCATCAGAAGGATTATGAACAGAGAAGATAATAATGAGTGTTTTTTCAAGACGGAACGGATCTACATAAGCTGATTCCGGAACTGGGAGCAACTTCATATCTGATTCGTGAATTGATTGGAATCCGCGAATTGAAGAACCATCAAACATTAGGCCATCTGTAAAAACTGCTTCGTCAAAAGATTCAACCGGAACATTGAAGTGATGCTGAATTCCAGGAAGATCAGTAAAGCGCACATCAATTAACTTGATGTCTTCCTTTTTAATGTATGCAAAAATTTCTGCTGAGTTTTTAAACATTCTGCGAGCTCCTCGTGTATTTGCTGCCAGGATTCTTCGAGAGCCTCCTCATTGAGGGCAACCGATCTGGGTAAACCCTAAGTCTTAAGACTCGATTTGGCATAACTGGCGTGTTACATACATGTAAATCCTTTCCCATCCAATTCTCCATAATTCTCGCCAAGCGCAGGCGTTGTAGGCTGCCCTTATGAAGCATGAAATAAGCCTTGGGCGCAGATTCCTTGGGCTGAGCATCGATTGGTTGATGTGTTACGCGATAGCAGCAGGTTTTTTTGCCGGCTCAGTGACACTCGTAATCTTCTTTATTGAGGTGCTCTTCCTAACAACTTTTGGTGGGGCTACCGCTGGCCACCGAGCAGTCGGTTTGCGGGTGGTGCGATTTTCAGATGGGGGATCACCGACACCGAAGGAAGCGCTAATTCGAACTGTGCTTATATGCCTAGTCGTCACTGCGATTACTTATGATGAAAATGGGCGTGGAATTCACGAACGATTATCAAACACCAAACTGATCAGGCGTTAGCGTATTTTTATGCCCTTAGGCATCGGTCCTCGAGGGATCGGTAGCGACATTCCACCCACAGCTTTAAAGCGAGCACGAACTTCACGCATCTGGTGAGCTGATAACTTCTTTGGCAACTTAGCGATTTGTTTCTGCAATTTACGAAGTGGCACCTGACCTTCGCTATCGCCAACTATGAATTCAGTTACTGGAACACCAGGAGCGAAGCGTTCAGATTTTTTTCTTTCATCCTGCAACATTGTACGAACCGCTGCAGATCCTTCTCCTGTTAAAACAATTCCCGCACGGCCAATACTGCGATGGACCATATCTTGATTTTTAGTTACTGCAACGGCTGGAGTAGTTGTCCAGCCTTTACGAATTGCCATAAGCACACTTGCGCCCGCACCGGTCTGACCTTGTATTGAAACGTATGCAGCGGATGAGGCTATTCGGGTGAAGAAGAACATTGCGGCAAGAACTGCGACTGGAAGAGTTACAAAACCAATATAGATTGGCTTTCCGATTACGATGCCAGTTGATATTCCAATTGCCCAAGTGATTGCAAAGACTCCAAAGATGCCAGCGCCAATCCAAGGCTTGACGCTCTTGGTTACGTTGTATGCGTCGCGAAAAGTTTGAAAACGGACTTTTTTAATTTTTGGCGCTTTTGCCTTCTTTTTAAACATGGATCTAGTTTAGGGGAGCAGGTGCGGTACCACCAAGACGAAGTGGCGCCCAGCGCTGACCTGCGTGACTATCGGGGTATTTCGCTTGAACTGAGTAAAGCAATTCAAGGAGAGTATCGTGAAGGATTTTTTCCCCGACTTCGATATCTTCACCTTTTTTAAAGAAGAGCGGTTCGCCGAAAGTTACAAAAATAGGAAACTTATTTCGCTTTAAATTATGCTTAACACCTTTAGTCCAAATTCGCTGTGATCCCCAAACCACTGTTGGGATCACGGGAACGTTTGCTCCCATCGCAAGCCTGACCGCACCCGACTTAAGCGCTTTTATTTCGAAACTTCTAGAAATAGTTCCTTCTGGAAAGATTCCAATAATTTCACCAGATCGAAGCGCCCTGAGTGCTGCAACAAATGAGGCTGCTCCATTATCGCGATCTACATTTATATGGTGCATTCCACGCATTAGGGGACCAGAGATTTTGTGATTGAAGATTTCTTTCTTAGCCATGAACCTTACTAAGCGATTAGATGGAAGCGCTGCAGTTCCGATGAGTGCAAAATCTAGATAGCCAATGTGATTCATGGCCAAAATCGCTCCATTAGTGCGCGGGATATTTTTAACGCCTTCAAAAGTGAAGCGCAATCCTAAGTATTTCCAAAAAGTTTTAAGTACAACGATGACCGGTGGATAAACGATTTCAGCCATGAGTTGCGCGGGCTTCCAGCGCTTGTTTGTACAACCGTCCGGCGCGATAGCTTGATCGAACAAGCGGACCACTCATTACGCCAAGGAAACCAACGGCAGTTGCCTCTGCGGCAAGTTCGACGAATTCTTCAGGCTTTACCCAGCGCTCAACTGGATGATGTTTATTTGTTGGGCGCAAGTATTGAGTAATCGTGATTAAGTCACAACCCGCATCGTGAAGATCTACCAATGCTTGTGAAATCTCCTCACGAGTTTCACCGAGTCCGAGAATTAAATTTGATTTTGTAATCAAGCCATACTCACGTGCCATATTGATTACATGTAAAGATTTCTCATAAGTAAATGCGGGGCGAATTCGCTTAAAAATACGTGGCACGGTCTCTAAATTGTGGGCGAAGACTTCTGGCTTAGTTTCAAAGATCTGATTTAACAGTTCAGCTTTTGCGTGAAAATCTGGAGCCAGCATTTCGACGCCACACCCTGGGTTAAGTAAATGCACTTGACGGATAGTCTCGGCATATAGCCATGCACCTTCATCAGGAAGATCATCGCGAGTTACTCCCGTGATAGTTGCGTACTTGAGTCCCATCGACTTTACCGACTCAGCAACTTTTCGTGGCTCTTCTTGATCAATAGGTAGCGGTTTACCGGTATCGATATTGCAAAAATCGCAACGACGAGTACATCGATCCCCACCAATTAAGAAAGTCGCTTCTTTGTCTTCCCAACATTCAAAAATATTCGGACAGGCTGCTTCTTGGCAGACCGTATGAAGACCTTCGCTCTTTACCAATGAGCGCAATCTTGTGTATTCGGGTCCCATGTTGGCACGGGTCTTAATCCACTCTGGTTTGCGTTCGATTGGAGTCTGCGCGTTACGGGCTTCAATGCGAAGTAATTTGCGGCCGTCTGGTGCGATCGTCATGCACTTACCTTACTCAACGCTTCGACTACATGCTTCTCCACTGAGGCAGTTATCTCAGTCAGTGAAATTTCACCGTCGATTTCACGGGAGAAAGAAGTCACATCTGCATCTTTAATTCCACACGGAACGATATTGGCAAAGTATGAGAGATCAGGATCGATATTTAGCGCGAATCCATGCATAGTCACACCTGAGGCGACTCTTATGCCAATTGCAGCAATTTTTCTTTCGCTCTTTTGATCCACAACCCAAACACCTGAGCGCCCTTCGATTCGAGATGCGAGAATTCCGAAGTCGGCGCAAACTTTTATCAAAGCACCTTCGAGAGTGCGTACGAATCCAACAAGTTCGGTGGGCTTAAGTAATTTTACAATTGGATAGCCAACTAATTGGCCGGGGCCATGCCATGTAATACGACCGCCACGGTCAACATCTATAACGGGTGTTCCGTCAGTTGGTTTTTCAAAATCCTGAGTTCTTTTTCCTGCGGTATAAACAGAGACATGTTCCAATAAAATTAAAGTATTTTCCCTCTCACCAATTGATATTTCGTGGTGGATTTTTCGTTGGAATTCAAGAGCGCTTCCATATTCCATAACTCCCAATGAAGTAACTGTTATGTGGGAGACCAAGGTTTCATCACTTAGAGCGGAAGTTTCGGTCACAGATACAGAGTAAAGGTAGGATCTACTCATAGAGAAATTGACTTGTTTCCGACCCTGAAAGGGCCTTTAAATGATGATTTCAAATGGCAGAAAAAACCGTAAACCATTTGCAGTAGCGATGTTGGTCGTAATCGGCTGGTTTATCATCACAGGTGTATTTGGCCCGCTTTTTGGAAAGTTAACTTCAGTTCAAGAAAACAATAACTCTTCTTTTCTGCCTAAGGGAGCCGAGGCTACGTTAGCGGCTGATCAAATCCGTACATTTTCTGGAAAAGACTCTTTCAACTTTCCGACTTTAATACTCTTCGAAGGTAAATCAACTCCAGCCACATTTGCTGCAATTCAGGAAGAAGTACTAAAGGTTGGAAATCTAAAACTCGATGGAACTTCAGCGACGATCTCAGATTATTTAGCGCCGGGAGAACGGGTCTCACTATTTCCTTCAATCGATGGGAAAGCGTTGCTTGCAAATGTCCCACTAGATGGAAACGCGATTTCAAAGCTTCTGCCCAATGAGAAACCGGTGTTACCAGCGGTTATTGAGGCGCTGCGGGAAGATATTGGTCCGATTGCAAAAGCAAATGGCTTTACACCTTACGTCACTGGTCCCGGAGGTTTACTCGGTGACTTATTCGGCGCCTTCGAAACTCTTGATTCTTCTTTATTGCTAACCACTCTCGGTGTTGTGGCAATAATTCTTATTGTTGTTTATCGCTCACCAATTCTTTGGATTATTCCACTACTTTCATC
>JBBQEE010000024.1:0-9542 GCA_038320375.1 Candidatus Nanopelagicales bacterium | reverse complement strand
GGTAAATAACAGTCAGTTAGTTGATATCTTAGATCCTAAAGCTGGAATCTATGGAAAGCGCTATTCAATTAGCGATAAAGGAATTGAGATAGTTATTAAATCCAAGACTCTTACCGCTCAAGCAGCAGCGATTAATGCGGCAGCGAGTGCAGTTTATGCACGTTGATTGGGATGAGTTAAAAGCTCAGGCAACGCTTGCGATGAAGCAAGCCTACGTTCCTTATTCAAAATTTCCAGTTGGTGTAGCAGCGCTTGTAGATGATGGTCGCATCGTCACTGGTTGTAACGTCGAAAATGCTAGTTATGGCCTTACTTTATGTGCCGAATGTGGACTTGTTTCGGCGCTAGTTAATTCAGGTGGTGGACGATTAATTGCTTTTACCTGTGCAGATATTTCAGGAAATTATTTAATGCCGTGCGGACGCTGTCGCCAACTGTTGCAAGAACACGGTGGTTCTTCGCTGCAAATAATGACCGATACCGGAATCAAGACTTTGGCAGATCTTCTTCCATGGGCATTCGGACCTGAAGAGATTACAAAGCGCCTTGACTAATTTCGGGCTAGAACCATTTGCTGCAGTTGAAATAATTGCCGCAAAACGTGATCTAAATGAACTAACTGATACTCAAATTGATTGGACCATTGACGCCTATACCCGTGGCGTAATTGCCGACGAACAGATGTCAGCGCTTTTAATGGCAATTTTGTTAAATGGAATGAACTCCCGTGAAATTTCGCGCTGGACGACAGCGATGATTAATTCAGGAGAGCGGATGAATTGGTCGATGCTCGATCGCCCAACTGCTGATAAACATTCAACAGGTGGAATTGGTGACAAAATCACTTTGCCGTTGGCACCACTTGTGGCTGCGTGCGGTGGAGCAGTGCCACAACTATCAGGTCGCGGACTTGGTCACACTGGAGGAACACTCGACAAGCTCGAAGCTATTCCGGGCTGGCGTGCCTCACTCAGTAACGCGGAAATGTTAAAAGTTTTACAAGATACCGGCGCAGTAATTTGTGCAGCAGGTGCGGGTCTGGCACCAGCAGATAAAAAACTTTACGCACTGCGCGATGTGACCTCTACTGTTGAATCAATTCCACTAATCGCTTCATCAATTATGTCTAAGAAAATTGCTGAAGGAACATCTGCTCTGGTACTTGATGTAAAAACTGGCAGTGGCGCATTTATGAGCGACCCTAAAAAAGCAGGAGAACTCGCTCGCGTCATGGTGCAACTTGGAATTGATGCTGGTGTAAAAACTCGCGCCCTTGTCACTGCTATGGATGTACCACTCGGATTAACTGCCGGTAATGCTTTAGAAGTGCGTGAATCTGTTGAAGTTTTAGCAGGTGGCGGTCCATCTGACGTTGTAGAACTTACAATTTTATTAGCCCGCGAAATGATTGATGCTGCTGGAATTGTTGGGAAAGATCCGGCTGTAGCGTTAAAAGATGGCTCAGCAATGGATCACTGGCGGCGCATGATTTCGGCACAAGGCGGAGACCCT
This sequence comes from Candidatus Nanopelagicales bacterium, assembly GCA_038320375.1. Classification (GTDB taxonomy): domain Bacteria; phylum Actinomycetota; class Actinomycetes; order Nanopelagicales; family Nanopelagicaceae; genus Planktophila. Next base: position 8,030 of record JBBQEE010000024.1, on the reverse strand, counting down.
GATGCAAAACTACCGGTGGCGCGTGAGCAGCACGTAATCATGAGTACTGAATCTGGAACCATGACAACTTTGGATGCGATGAAAGTTGGAGTAAGTGCATGGCGCTTAGGTGCTGGCAGATCTAAGCAAGGAGAGAAGGTTCAGGCAGGTGCGGGAATAGAAATTCACGCAAAGCCGGGAGAGTATGTGAAAAAAGGTGCTCCACTTTTGACCTTACACACCGATGAACCCGCTAGATTTGAGCGCGCCCTAGAGATTCTTGAAGGTGCTATAAAAATTTCAGAAGGTGGCGTAGTAAATCGCTTACCTCTAGTCATAGAACGGATTCAGGGATGAGTTCACTAAATTCGATTCCAACCCCAGAACAGATTAAGCGTTTACCAAAAGCACTACTACACGATCACTTAGATGGTGGACTCCGTCCACAAACTATTATTGATATTGCCAAAGAAATTGGCCATGAACTACCTACTTATGATGCAACCGAACTTGCTGAGTGGTTTCGTGCATCTTGTGATTCAGGTTCGCTAGTTCGTTATCTTGAAACTTTTTCTCACACCGTTGCAGTAATGCAGCGCCCGCAAGACATCATCCGAGTTGCACGTGAGTGCGCAGTAGATTTGGCGCAAGACGGAGTTGTCTACGCCGAAGTTCGTATGGCGCCAGAGTTAATTATTGAAAAAGGTCTCTCACTTTCACAAGGGATTGAAGCAATCCTCAAAGGTTTACGCGAAGGTGAATCAGAAGCTCTTGCTGCGGGACGTACTATTCGGGTCACGCTACTTCTCTGTGGAATGCGACAGAATGCGTTATCTCAAGAGGTCGCTGAATTAACCGTTAAGTATCGTGATAAAGGTGTTGTTGGCTTCGATATCGCTGGTCCTGAAGATGGATTTCCACCGAGTGATCAGTTAGATACCTTTGAGTACTTACGTCGCGAAAATGCACATTTTACGATCCACGCGGGGGAGGCTTACGGCCTCCCATCTATTTGGGAAGCAATTCAACTCTGTGGTGCAGAGCGCTTGGGCCATGGTGTTCGCATCATTGATGATATCGATTTAAATCATACTCCTGCGCGCTTAGGACGACTTGCTGCCTATGTTCGCGACCGACGTATTCCACTGGAGATGTGTCCTTCTTCAAATATTCAGACAGGTGCCGCTGCTAACTTTGCTGATCACCCAATTGGTGATTTAGCAAAACTTCGCTTTCGCGTAACAGTTAATACCGATAATCGTTTAATGTCAGCAACCTCCATGACCAATGAAATGAGCGAATTAGTTAAAGCATTTAATTGGACTTTCCAAGATTTACAACGTGTGACCATTAATGCCTTAAAGAGTTCATTTATTCCATTCGAAGAACGATTAGCAATTATTGAGAACGTAATTAAGCCAGATTACTTAAAAGTTGCCATCGGAGAATCAAAATGAAATTAGCAGTTTTGAAATGTGCTGAAAACCCTTATCGTCTCGCCTTAAATATAGATGGCCAATATCTGGGGATACCTAAACTGCCAACTCTGACATCTGCAATGCATCTCTCGTTAGCGCAATTGCGTTCGCTTTGTGAAGGCGATTTAGGAGAGCAAATAAATGGTGAGTTAATCGCGCCGGTCGCCCCTGAAATCGAAGTTTGGGGAGCAGGAGTTACTTATTTGCGCTCTCGTGATGCGCGTAAGGAAGAGAGTGATGTTCCTGATGTCTATCAGAGAGTTTATGAGGCAGATCGCCCCGAACTATTTTTTAAAGGTAGCGCGAAGCGAACCCGCGGTAGCGGAGCAAATATTGGCATTCGATTTGATTCGGCTACTTCAATTCCGGAGCCTGAGATTGCGATCTATGTTAATAAGTTTAAAGAAATAATTGGTTACTCAATTTGTAATGATGTTACCTCAAGAGCGATTGAGGGTGAGAATCCGTTATACCTATCTCAGGCCAAGATCTATGTCGGATCAGCCGCCCTTGGTCCGGATGTAACACCTGCTTGGCTGGCTCCATCTCCAAAAGAAATGGTGATTCGTGCGCGAATTATTCGAGGCGGTTCAGATATTTGGAACGCTGAAACTTCGCTGGGTTCACTCAACCGAAAGTTAGAAGATCTAGTTGATTACGCATTTCGCTGCCAATATTTCCCAGATGGATTAATTTTATCAACTGGTACGGGGATTGTTCCTCCATTGGAAATTTCCTTACAAGCGGGTGACCAAGTTGAGATTTCAGTTGTTGGGCTGGGGGTTTTATCTAATAAAGTCATAGTAATTCCGGAATCACCAAATGAAAGTTTCTAGGAGCTTCAAATGACACTTCAATCAGTTAACCCACGGACAGGTGCAAAGTTTGGTCCAGTATTTGGTGAAATGAGCAAGGAAGAAGTCGCAAAAGTAATCGCAAGAGCGCAATTGGCGCACGCTAAATGGTCTGTAGGGCACCCAACCCAGCGCCAGAAAGCAATTTATGCGATTGCTGATGCAATAGATCTCCATGTGACTGAATTGGTCGAGGTTGCTGATTTAGAGACAGGCCTTGGCAAAGTTCGTTTGACGGGCGAAGTGGGTAGAACAACTTTCCAACTGCGCATGTGTGCTGATGCTGTTGCTAACGGTGAGTATGTTTGGGCAAAGATAGATAAAGCAAACGTTGCGCCACTTCCTCAAGGCCATCCAGAACTCGTACGAACAAATACAGCTCTCGGCATAGTTGCAGTTTTTGGAGCAAGTAATTTTCCATTTGCTTTTAGCGTTCTGGGTGGCGATACCGCATCGGCACTTGCTGCCGGTTGTGCCGTAATAATGAAGGTGCATCCAGCTCATCCTCAAACCGCGCTTCGAACAGTTGAAATTGCCCGCGCCGCACTTTCAGCTGCAGGTTTTTCAGCCGATATTTTAACTACGGTACATGGCTACAGCGCAGGAAAAGATTTGCTACTTGATTCAAATATCAGTGCTGGCGCTTTCACTGGCTCGCGCAGTGGTGGTCGTGCGTTATTTGATTTGGCTTCATCGCGAGAAATACCGATTCCTTTTTATGGTGAATTAGGGAGCGTAAATTCTGTAATTGCTCTTGGATCGGCGCTTGATGATCCAACTCAGTTTGCTAGCGACTATGTTGATTCACTCCTACTTGGTAACGGACAGTTTTGTACCAACCCAAGCGTTCTTTACTTGCCTGAAGGAACACCAGTCCTTGATGCCATCGCAGAGAACTTTGTAAATCGTGAAGCTGCGCCTTTTCTAAGCTCAGATACCAAGGTATTACACGATAAAAATCGTGCAGATATGCAGGCGCTCTTAGCGCCAAGAGTTGTCAGCGGCAAAGCAGCTCCAGAAAACGGATTTTATTCTTCACCGCAAATCCAGTTCTCAACCGTTGCTCGTGTGGCAGCCAATCTGGAGGCGCTAAATATTGAATGTTTTGGTCCAACTGGTTTGGTTTTAACTTATTCAAGTACTCAAGAATTACTGGAGCATCTTGAAAAAATCGAGGGTGCACTTGTCGGTTCATTATTTGCAGATGCGGCTGATCCACTTATTTCTTCTTTTGCTCGCGCCCTGGCTTCTAAAGTTGGCCGAGTTACCTTTAACGCTTGGCCAACTGGGGTTGCCGTAACTGCCGGGCAGAATCATGGTGGACCGTATCCTGCATCTACTTCACCGCTGCATACGTCAGTAGGCACTGCTGCGATAGCGCGCTTTTTGCGACCAGTCTCTTTTCAAAACTTTCCAGAGAGTTTATTGCCAAATATTGCAAATAATATTTAAAGCTTAAACCCCGATCGGGTGCCAGACTGTTTTTGCTTCCATAAAAGCAAAGATCCGAGTTGGCGTCATATTTGATTCGAAGTTATGAATGCGCTTTAAGTTCTCCGCTCCGGCGATCTTTAATTCGGCACGTTTCTTTTTATCGATACCTGAAATATCCATTCCATCAATATCCATATGCGATGCTGCCCAAGGTGCGAGTTCATCATGCGAGCCGGTCAATATATTGATGACTCCATGCGGTAGATCGCTAGTTGCGAGGACTTCGGCAAAGGTCATTGCGGCAATTGATGCTGACCCAGGAACAAGTGCGATTACGGTATTTCCCGAAGTAATAATTGGGGCAATTGCATCAATGAAGGCTAAGAAATTTTCTTTGGGAGCAACTGCAATTACTCCCTGTGCCTCTGGGATTGTGAAGTTGTAATACGGCCCAGCAACTGGATTAGTGGCGCCATAAACCGCGGCTAACTTATCGCTCCAGCCGGCATACCAAACCCAACGATCGATCGCTGCAAATACTTCATCATGCGCTTTTTTGAGTGTGATGCCAGATGAGTCAGAAATTTCTGTCGCTAATTGATCAGTGCGACCTTCTAACATTTCTGCAATTCGATAAAGAATTTGTCCGCGGTTATATGCAGTCGCTTTTGCCCAACCACTTTGGGCTGCGCGCGCTGCGACCACGCTATCGCGGAGATCTTTTCTAGAGGCAAGTGCGGGGTGGGCGATTAACTCACCTTTTGAATTACAAACATCAAATACGCGGCCTGATTCACTGCGCGGGAAGGCGCCATTTATAAAGAGTTTGTAAGTCTTCTTCACTTCAATTCTCTCCACTTACTTTCCCTCCTTAAGATAAGAAGCTAAGCCATGTTTTCCACCTTCGCGGCCCCAGCCAGATTCCTTATAACCACCAAAAGGTGAAGTTGGATCAAATTTATTAAAAGTATTGGCCCAAACAATTCCGGCGCGAAGTTGTTGTGTAGCCCAGAGGATTTGGGAGCCTTTTTCGCTCCAAACACCAGCCGATAATCCAAATGGGGTGTTATTTGCTTTTTCAATAGCCTCTTGTGGAGTTCTAAAGGTGAGCACTGATAGAACTGGGCCAAAAATTTCTTCACGCGCAATTCGGTGTGCTTGAGTAACTCCAGTAAAGATTGTTGGTGCAAACCAGAAACCTTTATCTGGGAAATTACAGGAAGCGCTCCAACGCTCAGCACCCTCAGCATCACCCGCGGCAGAGAGTTCATGAATTTTTGCTAACTGTTCGCTTGAATTTATAGCGCCAAGATCAGTGTTCTTATCGAGTGGATCGCCCACTCGAATCTTTGCCATTCGAGTTTTAAGTTTTTTAGTTAGCTCTTCAGCAATACCTTCTTGTAAAATTAAACGAGAACCAGCGCAGCAGACATGGCCCTGATTAAAGAATATTCCGTTAACAATGCCTTCGACAGTTTCATCAATTGGGGCATCATCAAATACGACATTTGCACCTTTGCCACCTAGTTCTAAGGTGATTTTTTTGGAAGTACCTGCAACAGAACGAGCAATAGATTTACCAACTTCGGTGGATCCCGTGAAGGCAATTTTGTGAATTCCTGGATGGTTAACTATTGCTGTACCAGTTGTGCCATTTCCGGTAACAATATTTACAACGCCATCTGGAAGTTCTGCTTCTTGGCAGACTTGAGCAAAGAGCAGCGCAGTTAGTGAAGTAGTTTCAGCGGGTTTTAAAACAACAGTGTTTCCAGTTGCAAGTGCTGGCGCAACTTTCCAAGCCAACATTAATAATGGAAAGTTCCACGGAATGATCTGGCCAGCAACGCCAAGCGGTTGAGGGGATCGACCAAGACCTGCGTAATCTAATTTATCGGCCCATCCTGCGTGATAGAAAAAGTGAGCTGCAACTAAGGGAATATCAATATCGCGAGTTTCGCGGATTGGCTTACCGTTATCTAGAGTTTCTAAAACCGCGAATTCACGAGTGCGTTCCTGCAAGATTCGCGCAATTCGGTAGAGATATTTTCCACGATCTTTACCTGAAAGTTTCGACCAAGTTTTTGTATACGCCTTTTGCGCTGCGATGACCGCTTTATCTACATCGCTGGCACCCCCGAGGGCTATGAGGCTCAAAACTTCTTCAGTGGCGGGGTTAATAGTTTGAAAGTGGTTACGCCCAGCAACAAATTTGCCATCAATGAAGTGGCCATATTTTGGTTTTATCGTAACAATCGAGCGAGACTCGGGTGCCGGCGCATATTCAAAAGTCATTAATAGTTCCCTTAATCAATCGTTACGTAATTAGGGCTAGCGTAGTAGCCATCATCCATTTTCATGCGCTGCATCAGTAAATCATTTAATAAGGTACTCGCCCCAATTCGGAAGAACTCGGGAGTCAACCATTCCGGGCCAGCGGTTTCATTAACTAGAACCAATTGCTTAATAGCATCTTTTGTATTTCTGATTCCGCCAGCAGGTTTAACTCCGATTCGACGCTGGGTCATCTCATAGAAATCTCGAACTGCTTCCAGCATGACTAGGACAACTGGGGGAGTGGCGGCCGGTGCGACTTTGCCGGTTGAGGTCTTAATAAAATCTGCACCCGCTAACATTGCCAGATATGAGGCTTTACGAACATTGTCGTATGTAACAAGTTCTCCAGTTTCAAAGATCACTTTTAGATGCGCACGTTCTCCGCAAACTTCACGAATCTTTACGATCTCATCAAAAACTAATCCATACCGACCAGATAAAAATGCGCCACGATCTATGACCATATCTATCTCGGCAGCGCCAGCATCAATGGCATCTTGGGTATCACGAGTTTTTACTTCCATTGATGCGCGCCCGGAAGGAAAGGCGGTAGATACTGCGGCAACTGGCACGTGTTGACCGCCAATTGAATCTAAATGAGTGCGCGCAATCGCCACCATGTCGTTGTAAACGCAAATAGCGCCAACGCTTGGCACCGATGAATCTGTTGGATCGGGTCGAACCGCCTTTGAACAAAGCGCCCGAACTTTGCCGGGTGTATCAGCGCCTTCGAGGGTTGTTAAATCAACCATTGAGATTGCAGTCTCGATTGCCCTGCGCTTGCTGGTGGTTTTTATGCTGCGAGTCGCCAGCATTGCAGCACGCGCTTCAGCTCCAACTTGGTCTACACCGGGTAGTTGTGCAAGAAAATTTTTGAGCGAAGTTTCGCTGCCATCAATAATTCCGTAGTAACTCACGACAATAATTCCTTAAGCGGTGTGCGCAACTCTTCTATTTTTTTCTTCGCCGAGGCGGCATCTTTAGTAATTACTTCAACATAACATTTTACTTTGGCCTCGGTACCACTTGGGCGCACAATGATTCGAATTCCACCATCTAGCCAGATACGTAACCCATCAGTGGGTGGTAAACCGTTTGTTGGCGCCGCTAAATCATCGATGCTGGAAACTTTAACTCCAGCAATCAATTCAGGCGGATTCTTACGGAGCATATTTAATAAGGTAGCGATCTGGCCCATATCTGATACGCGGATAGAAATTTGTTCAGTACCGTGAAATCCGTGCCTAGCCCAGACTTCATCAAGAAGATCAAGGAGTGATTTTCCTTGCGCTTTGAGTTCTGTTGCGATCTGAGTCAGAAATACCGCCGCTGAAATCCCATCTTTATCATTTACAGTTTTCGGATCTACCGCATAGCCAATTGCTTCTTCATATCCAAATTCGAGATCTTCGATCTTAGCTAACCATTTGAATCCAGTTAGAACTTCATGAAAATTGATTGAATAGTGAGCAGCAATTTTTCCAAGTACTGATGATGAAACTATTGAATTTCCAAAACTTCCCTCGCGATGATTTCGGGCTTTCCATTCACCAAATATTGTTCCTAGTTCATCACCTGTAAGCATGCGCCAGCTTCCGTCAACGGTCTTAACGGCGGCGGCGCAGCGATCGGCATCAGGATCGTTAGCAATAACTAAATCCGCGCCAACTTCAATCGCCTTTTTAACTGCTAAATCAATAGCGCCAGATTCTTCTGGATTAGGAAAAGCGACTGTTGGAAAATCTGGATCTGGTTGAACTTGTTCAGTGACCAAAAATAAATCTGGCAGATTTGCTGATTTAAATACTTTGGTAAGTGTTTCTAAGCCAACTCCATGCATAGCGGTATAAACAACTTTCAGATTCCCGGGGGAGGGAGCAAGCTTGGCAGTCAATGCAACATATTTATCTAGAACGGTATCGTCGAGAACAGTCCATTGGCTTCCTCGAGG
>JBBQEE010000023.1:0-9641 GCA_038320375.1 Candidatus Nanopelagicales bacterium | reverse complement strand
GTACAACATATCGATATGTCACATCTTTATGATACCCAAGTAAAAGTGGCAATGAGTGCGGCTGCAAAAGATGCAGGCTTAACTCTGCACACTGGTGGCGTTTATGCCGGATTTAATGGGCCACGTTTTGAAACTCCTACTGAAATTCGGATGGCCGCACTTGCTGGCGCAACGGTGGTCGGCATGACTGGTGTCCCAGAAGTATCACTGGCTAAAGAAGCTGGTCTGCGTTATGCCGCCATTGCTTTAGTAGTAAACGCTGCTGCTGGAGTGAGTGATGTGCCAATTACGATGGAAGATATCAACACTGCACTTAAGGCGGCTAGCGAAAAGGTAATCACAATTATTGATGGCGCAATTAAGGCTCTGGCGTAAATGAATCTATTAATAAAAAATGCTAGATATCTGGTAACTTCTAATGAGAATAATGAAATATTAGAAAACGTTTCAATTGGCATCACTGATGGCAAGATTTCATACATTGGCCCTGACTCCCCCGCAGCCAAGACAATTTATGATGCCCATGGAAAGTTAATCGCTCCCGGATTAATTAATAGCCATACGCATTTAGGAATGTCTCTGTTACGCGGTTGGGCCGAAGGCGTTGACTTACAGGGATTTTTGGAACGTGTTTGGGCTGCCGAAGGTGCAATCATGGATGAAGCAACCTGTGAACTCGGCACCGAACTTGGGGCGCTCGAAGCGTTGCTCTCTGGCACTACAACAACGATGGATATGTATTTAAATCCTGTCGCAACCCATCGTGGCGCTGTTCGCGTTGGACTCCGCCATATTGCAGGACCAATTTTCTTTGATTTCCCTGGACTAGATGGGCTCGAATGGCCACAACGTATCGAACGCGCACTGGTCTGGAATGACGAATTAGCAAAAATTGGTGGGCCATATATTCCAACTTACTTAATGCCGCATTCAACTTATACAGATTCACCAGAGAATTTAACTCAGGTGGCAGAAATTGCAAAAGAAATGGGCGCACGAATTCATTTACATGTTTCAGAGACCGCAGCTGAAAATGCAGATATCGCTAAACGCTATGGCAAAACGCCTACCGAAGTCTGTCGCGATACCGGAATCTTAGATGTTCCAACTATTTACGGTCATGGTGTTCACTTAACTGACTCAGATATAGCGATTATGTCTAGCAAGGGTGCCTCTGTTGCACATTGCCCGGGCAGTAATTTGAAGCTTGGATCAGGGTTAGCCAGATTTAATGATTTACGTAAAGCCGGAATTGCAGTTGGTCTTGGAACAGACAGTTGCTCATCATCAAATGATTTAGATATGTTCTCGGTAATGCGCATGGCCGCCCACGTTGTGGCGCTTCGCAAATCTCCTGCCGATGTTGATTTAATTTCTGTCATTCGAGCCGCCACGATTGAGGCAGCAAAAGCGGTCGGCTTGGCTGATCGTGTCGGAAGTATTGAAATCGGGAAAGAAGCAGACTTAATCGCCCTTGATTTACAGGCCGCGCATTTGACTCCAGTGCATGATGTCAACGCGCTATTAGTTTTTGCTGCTGGCCGTGGTGATGTAACCGATGTTTGGGTGGCAGGTGATCAGGTTGTTGCAGATCGCACCAGTACCCGAATTGATTTAGCAGATTTAATTACCCGCGTAAATAAACGAGTAGAAGTTTTGGCACTGCTTAAGTGAATTTTACTGGAAAATCTATCCTTATAACCGGGGCCTCTGGCTATATCGGCGCTGCTTATGTCACAAGATTTTTAGAGCTAGGTGCAACGGTCTGTGCTCAAGTAAATACTGGAGCAATTCCAGCCCAACCTAATCTGCATGTAATTGCCACAGATTTATCTGTTCCCAACTCTGGAACATCACTAGTGCAAGAGGCGCTCGCGCGTGCTGGTAAAGTTGATTTCATGATTAATAATGCGGCCAATCAAGCAATTCTTGATCCAACAACAGCCACACGCGCTGAAATCGAATTAATGATGCGGATAAATGTGGAAGCGCCAAAAGAAATTATCGCTGAAGCTGCAAAATCAGATGTAAAGGTTGTTCTAAATATTTCATCAGTTGAGGCACTCAGCCCACGTGCCGGTCATGAAATATATGGTGCAAGCAAAGCAGCGCTCGATACTCTTACTCGGGCTGCTTCGCGTACATATGCGCCAATGCGGGTACTCGGATTACGTTTAGGTTTAATTGGTCGTCCCGGAATAGATCAGGCTTGGCCAGAAGGAGTTGCCGCTTGGAAGGCGGCCACACCGCTTGGTAGATATGCCAGCGCCGCCGAAGTTGTTGCAGTTAGCGAATTTTTATTATCAGATGCCAACGCTTGGGCAACTGGAAGTACTTATGATTTTGATGGTGGTTTAGGCGCCAGCGCCTGGTAGTTAGGAAGATGTAGCCCCGAAGGGATTCGAACCCTCGTAGCTGACTTGAGAAGCCAGAGTCCTAGGCCGCTAGACGACGGGGCCGTGCCAAAAATAACTAGGACAAACATATTTAGTTTTTGTCTAATTCTTATTTAGTTGTTTTACATTCAAGACGCTGGGGTACCAGGACTCGAACCTAGACTTACTGAACCAGAATCAGCAGGGCTGCCAATTACCCCATACCCCATAAGAACAGGGGAAAGAATACCTTAAGAATTAGAGCGCGAGAGCCGCAGAAATTCGCGCTAACGAGACATCTTTTCCAAGTAACTCCATTGATTCAAATAGCGGTGGCGAAATAGTGCTGCCCGTTGTTGCAATACGAACTGCCCCAAATGCGACGCGCGGCTTAAGGCCGAGCTCTTCAATTAGGGATGCGCGTAGTGCGGCTTCAATACTTTCATGGCTCCACACTGAGAGCGCAGTCAAATCACTCAGTGATCGCTTCAATACATCTTTCGCAGCGCTATCAGTTACTTTGGAAAGTGAGGCTTCCTCAACTTTAAATTCTTTTACAAAAAGGAAGTTAAGCATTGCTGGAATTTCATTAAGTTTAATAATACGTTCTTGAATTATCGGTAGCGCTTTCTTAACTAGCGCGATTTCAGCATCTGTACCAGTGATCACACCAGCCTTGGTAAGAAAAGGAATAGACCATTTTAAGAACTCATCTAAAGTTAAAGCACGAATTTTATCGCCGTTAATAGCCTCTAACTTCTTCATATCAAAGCGCGCTGGGGATGAATGCACTTTATCTACAGTAAATAGTTCACAGAGTTCAGCCATCGTTATATTTTCGCGATCATCACCGGGTGACCAACCAAGGAGCGCTAAATAATTACAGATTGCTTCAGGTAAGAAGCCTTGCTCGCGATACCAAGCGATAGATGCTTCACCATTGCGCTTAGAGAGCTTGGCATTATCGGCGCCCATGACGAAGGGGAGGTGGGCAAAGATTGGATAATCCGCCAGAGCAATGCCCATCGCCTGATAAACACGGATCTGACGTGGAGTTGAAGAGAGTAAATCTTCTCCACGCAGCACATGTGTAACTTTCATTAAAATGTCATCGACTGCAACTGCCAAGGTATAAAGTGGTGAACCATCTGCGCGCACCATTACAAAATCTGGAACAAACTTATGTTCAAAGGAAACTTCGCCGCGGATCTCATCAACAAATGTGGTGCTGCCATCAGGCATGCGCATACGGATGACAGCAGCGCGGCCTTGTGCTTTAAAGGCAGCGATTTGATCGCTCGTTAAATCCCGACAGTGTCCGTTATAACCCGGTGCTTCGTTTGCTTTGCGTTGTGCTTCACGAACTGCTTCTACTTCTTCTGGTGAGCAGTAGCAGTAGTACGCATCTTTCTGATCTAAAAACTTCTGCGCCCACTCGGCGTAAATATCTAAACGCTGTGACTGTAAGTAGGGACCATTTTCGCCACCAACTTCTGGACCCTCATCCCAAGTAAGCCCGAGCCATTTAAGAGTTTCAATTGCTGCTTGGATGTATTCATCGGTTACACGAGTCGTATCGGTATCTTCAATACGAAAGAGAAATATGCCGCTGGTGTGACGAGCAAAAGCCCAGTCAAAGAGTGCGGTTCTGATATTTCCGACATGCAGATCACCAGTTGGAGATGGGGCAAAGCGAACTTTTACTTTTTTATCACTCACGGTTTCGCACTCACTTTGTTAGTTAATTGGCCTAGCCCATCAATACCCACAACAACGCTGCCACGTTCGATCAGCGGCCCGATTCCAGCGGGAGTACCAGTAATAATTACATCTCCCGGTAATAAAGTCATTACTTGCGAAACAAAGACCACGATATCGGCAACGCTAAAGATCATCTGATCTAGGCTCGCATCTTGGCGAATCTCATCGTTAACTTTCGAGAAAATTCGCTGTGTTCCCGGAATAAAATCTGTTTCAATCCACGGACCGATTGGGCAGAAAGTATCGAAGCCTTTGGCACGTGCCCATTGCCCATCGCTGCGTTGTAACTCACGGCAAGTAACATCATTTGCCAAGGTGTAACCAAAGATCACTTCATCCACACGCTCTTTAGGAATATCTTTACAAACTCTGCCAATTACAACTGCTAACTCAGCTTCGTAATCAATTGTAGGCGCCATCGCGGGCCAAACAATTGTGTCGCCCGGACCAATGACAGATGTATTTGGCTTAAGAAAAATAATTGGTTCTTTCGGAACTTCTGAACCCATCTCTTTCGCGTGATCGGCATAGTTCTTGCCGACTGCAACGATCTTGCTGCGGGGTATAACTGGCGCTAGCAAGCGAACTTTTGTGAGTTCTACAGTGGCGGCGGTTTTAGTGACTCCGTGATAAATCGGATCTCCAGAAATCACTGTTATCTGGTTATTCTCTTCCAAGATGCCAAAGAGTGGATCGGTGCCTAAACCTGATTCTGGGCCAGGTGTAAAGCGAACAATGCGCATTGCCTCATCTTAGGCCATGCATACAGAGTTATTTAAATTGAGGTCAGATGCCCTGCTAAATCAATATAAAAAATCGCGGCCGTTGGTGAATTACTGGTGATCACTGAAGTTTTCGCCTGCGCAGTTCCAACATAGACAACACTTTCTATTCCAGAAATTTGCGATGCTTGTGCAATCACAAAAACTGCTTCAATCGCATCTAATACAAGTTCCGGGGAATTAATATTGACTCCAACATAAGTGCGTCCAGTTGTATCGCGTAGCGCTGCCGCTTGCGCAGCCCCTGTGCGAGCTAAAGTTGCTTGCGCCAGCGTTACGAGCTTCTGATCTTCTGGATTATTCATGTTCTTCAACTTCACCATCTTTGATGCGCTCTATGATTACGCTACTAATTTTGCGGCGTCTACCAAGTGGACGCTCTGATGTGATTGAAAATCCAGCAAGTGAAATAGTGCTTCCAGCAATTGGAACGCGACCTAACTTCTGAGCCATAAGCCCACCGATAGTGTCGATATCTTCAAACTCTTCTTTCCCAATCTCGATCTTTAGCTCATCCGCTAAATCTTGGATATGTAACGTTGCAATGGCACGGGCTTTATCTTCAGTAATCCATGTAAATGTTTCCGCACCATTATCGAATTCATCAGCAATCTCGCCCACAATTTCTTCAATGATGTCTTCGATCGTAATGATCCCGGCCGTTCCACCGTACTCATCAACCACAATCGCTAAGTGGATCTGATCGCGTTGCATCTCTTTTAGTAATTCATCCGCTGCTTTGATTTCCGGAACAAAGACCGCCGGACGCATATGCTGCTCAACTTTTTCACTGGTTTCAGCATCGTGATGATCTAGTGCACGCTTTGCTAAATCTTTAACATAGGCGATTCCCACAATTTTATCTAAATTCTCACCAACAACTGGAATACGTGAATACCCACTACGTAGCGCCAATGAGAGCGCTTGACGTAAAGATTTATCGCGTTCGATCCAAACCATATCGGTACGGTTAACCATTAATTCGCGAACTAAAGTATCGCCAAGTTCAAAGACTGAGTGAATCATCTCGTGTTCATCAGATTCCACTAGCCCGCGCTCATGCGCTTGATCTACTAAGTCACGAAGTTCAGCTTCGTTGGTAAATGGCCCACTTCTAAATCCTTTACCCGGTGTTAAAGCATTGCCAATTGCAATCAAAAGATTTGTAACTGGACCGAGAATAAAGGCTAAGAAATAAGCAACTGAAATTCCAGCGCGGGCCCACTTATGTGGATGTTGGCGTCCAAGTGTGCGCGGACCAACGCCAATAACGACGTAGGAAAGCACAACCATTACCGAAACCGTTATTACCATCGCTTGTGCTGATGAATATTGGCGAAGAAGTGCAACTGCCAAGACTGCAGCGGCAGTAAATTCGCATATTTTTCTAACTAGTAATAAAACGTTTAAATATCGTGAAGGTTGCTGGGAGTACTTCTTGAGCAGGTGTCCACCACGCTTGGTCTCTAAATCTTCAATGAGCACTCGAGAGATAGAAGTTAACGCTGACTCAGAAGCAGCCAGAAATCCGGCAAATGCAATCAAGGCGATAATTACAATTACATTTGAGGCATTCACGCGTTGGCTTTCCATTTCTTTACAAGATCTTGCTGTAGGTCGAACATTACTTTTTCATCATCACTAGTTGCATGGTCATAGCCCAAAATATGAAGTAAACCATGGGTCGCTAAAATAAAAATTTCTTCCTCTGCACTGTGGCCAGTAGTTTTGGCCTGATCAGCAGCAACCGTGGGTGCAATAACAATATCGCCCAGAGTTACTGCATCTTCTGCTCCCTCTGGCATATCCATCGGGAATGAGAGCACATCAGTAGGACCGGTTTCATCCATCCACTTGATATGTAGCTCTTCCATCTCTTGCTCGTCAACGAAAACTAAATTTACTTCGCATTCAGGATGAAGTTTGAGTTCGGTTAAAGAGTGCTGCAGCAAAGCCTCAACTTTTTGCGCGGGCACAAGTTCGCCAGATTTATTCGTGATTTCTATGGTCATAGGTTTTTAAATTAGGAGTTTCGGATATTTCGAGGAACCATCTTGGCGGCATCGAATTTTTCGTATGCCTTCACGATATCTCCAATTAACCTATGGCGAACCACATCTTCAGCAGTGAGTTCTAAAAATGCGATGTCATCAATATCCTGCAGAATCTCACTAATGACTTTAAGCCCTGACTTTGCCCCATTCGGTAAATCGATTTGCGTTACATCACCGGTAATAACCATCTTGGAACCAAAACCTAATCGAGTTAAGAACATCTTCATCTGTTCTGGTGTGGTGTTCTGGGCTTCATCTAAAATAATAAAAGCATCATTTAGGGTGCGTCCACGCATGAAGGCCAACGGCGCAACTTCAATCACACCGGTTTGAATTAAACGTGGAATGGAATCCACATCGATCATGTCGTGCAGAGCATCAAATAACGGACGTAGATATGGGTCAATTTTTTCACTTAAAGTTCCGGGTAAGAAACCTAAGTTCTCCCCCGCCTCTACCGCTGGTCTCGTCAAAATAATTCGATTTATTTTCTTGGCTTGCAGCGCGGCTACCGCTTTCGCCATTGCTAAATAAGTTTTTCCTGTTCCGGCAGGACCAATTCCAAAGGTAATGGTGTTTTCATCAATTGCTTCAACGTAACGTTTCTGGTTGGCAGTCTTTGGGCGAATTGTGCGGCCACGATTAGAGACAATATTTAGCGAGAGTACTTCGGCCGGACTTTCAGCGGGCTCTGCACCGAGCATCGTAATGCTGCGGGTTACTGTCTCAACTGTTAACGGTTGACCAGAGCGAATAACTAAAACCATCTCGGAGAATAATTTTTCTACAGCAATGCAATCAATGTGTGGGCCGCGCAAAGTAATTTCGTTTCCGCGCACAGTGATATTCACGCTAGGGAAGGCCGCTTCAATCGCGCGCAGATTGGCATCATGTGCCCCGATCAAAGAAACCATCGGGATTGCTGGTGGGACTGTGATTAAAGTGCGTTCCATATAGTGCTAAATACTACTTTTAACCGGGTGGCCAAGCGAGCCCACGCCCACCAAGGAGATGTAAGTGAGCGTGAAAGACGCTCTGGCCGGCATCTGCTCCCGTGTTAAAGACGGTGCGATAGCCGTTTAGGGAGCGTTCGGTGGCAAGAAGATCTGCAACCACAAATAGTTGCGCGGTGATAGTCGGTGAGAGCTTGACCAAAGTCGCTGCGTTCTCGCTATGAACTGTTGGAATTAATAGCACATGTGTGGGCGCTTGCGGATTGAGATCGTTGAAGGCAATTACATTCTCATCACGATAAATAATTTGCGCAGGAATATCACCAGCAATTATTTTGCAGAATATACAAGTCGGATCAAGTGCCATAGGTTTGAATATACCGTTACCAGATTCGCAAAGCAGCGTTAAGTGCCGAAAGCGCGGCCATACCAGCATGCGCTGAACGAAAAATAGGACGACCCATTAGCGCTACTTGCGCTCCCGCTGCTTTAAATAGCGCGAGCTCTTCATCGGTTAGGCCACCTTCTGGACCAATTATGACTAGTACTTTTTTAGCACCAGTTTTTACGACATCGGTCAATTTACGATCAGCGCTCTCATGGAAAACTATTGCCAAATCGTAATTTGGAATCTCTGCCGCAATCTTTGCTGCATCCAGTACACCCATTACAAAGGGAATTCGATTGCGACGTGTTTGTTTACTAGCTTCACGCGCGGTAACCGCTAACTTAGTCATTAAATCAGGGGCGGATTTTCCAATCGAGCGTTGAGCCGCCCATAAAAGAATTACATCAGCGCCACCTGCGGTATTTAATTCAATAGATTCTTTAATACGATCACCTTTAGTTAAGGCTTGTGCCACCGTAAATTCCACGGGTAACACTTCTTCATAAGCGCTCGATAAAACTTTTACTGATGCCGATTTTTTGGCGATTGCTATAACGGTGACAACCGACCATGAACCTTGACCATTAGAAAGGGCTAATGAGTCTCCGACTTGAGTGCGCAAAACACGAATCGCATGTTCGGCATCGACTCCCGTGAATTCATAAGTAGCACCAATCGCAGTAGGCAGATCATCAACAAAGAAGAGGCTTAACATCAGCGGCCAAAAGCATCTCTAAATCTGCTGAAGAATCCTTGCTCTAAACCTTTTATCTTTACATCCCCTGGCTTTTCACCACGGGATGTTGCGAATTTGCGAATCAAATCTTCCTGCTCGCGATTTAATTTATGTGGAGTCTGTACTTCAACGTGGACAATTAAATCACCACGTTGCGCCGCACGTAGATGAGTCATTCCCTTACCGCGTACTGAAATAGTGGCGCCACTTTGAGTGCCAGAACGCACTTCAACATCAATTTCACCATCAAGACACGAAACTTTAACTTTACTACCGAGTGCTGCCGCTGCAAATGAAACTTCAATTGCCACATGCAAGTTATGGCCATCGCGAATTAAGAATGGGTGTTCAGCTTCTACGATTTCAACGTAAAGATCTCCAGCTGGTCCACCTCCTGAACCAACTTCACCACGTCCAGATAATTGAATTCGGTTACCGGTTTCAACACCTGCTGGAATTTTTACACTTATATTTTGACGAGCACGTACCCGACCATCTCCAGCACATTCGGTGCAAGGATTAGTGATTACACTTCCAAATCCTTGGCAGGTGGCACATGGCCGAGATGTCATAACTTGGCCTAAGAATGAAC
>JBBQEE010000022.1:0-9646 GCA_038320375.1 Candidatus Nanopelagicales bacterium | reverse complement strand
CATGGTGATGCCGCGAATATCAGCTTCCTGAAACGCGTCAGTTCCAATTGCTGCAGTTGGAACTTGTCCAGTGATTGCAACTAGTGGAACAGAATCCATCGCTGCATCCATAAGTGGTGTAACTAAGTTTGTGGCACCCGGTCCGGATGTTGCAATACAAACTCCAGCGCGTCCAGTTACTTGGGCATAACCAGTTGCGGCGTGACCTGCACCTTGTTCGTGACGAACCAAAATATGACGAATTGTTGAATCAAAGATCGGATCGTAAGCAGGAAGAATTGCGCCACCCGGAATTCCGAACATCACATCAACGCCAGCTGCTTCAAGGCTTTTCACCAATGAAGTAGCTCCTGTCATTTTGGTTCCGTTTGCGGTTGGTACATGTGTCATTTCTTCTTGCTCCTTCCTTGCTGGTTATAAAGTTATTTCTAATTTAGTTAGGTATTAAATGAAAAAACCCTCAGTTACCTGAGGGCGCGCGTGGTTTTAAGGCACGCGCTAACGAATCACCACCACAGATACATATGTTGAGGTCTTTGATTGCATGATCATATTCTCCCCTGATGCCACACCTAGCGTCAAGAGATGAGATGGAGATCTCACAATCTGAACAGGCTTTACGAACTGATTATTGGCAGACCGCACCCTTTGAGGCCGATCCCACTAACTTTGTAAATTTTGCCAATACTCCTCGGGTGTATTTATGAGGCAATGGAGACCAACCAATTTTGCGCGCCTGAAGTTCTGCAGCATCAACTAGAAGATCCAGTGTTCGCTTAACGGTATCGATTCGAACAATGTCGCCATCTTTTATAAAAGCGATCGGCCCACCATCGACAGCTTCAGGTGAAATGTGTCCAACGCACAATCCGGTTGAACCTCCCGAGAAGCGTCCATCAGTTAATAGCAAGGTAGATTTTCCAAGACCCGCACCCTTTATAGCGCCAGTAACCATCAACATCTCGCGCATTCCGGGTCCGCCTTTGGGGCCTTCGTAACGAATCACAACAACATCTCCTGCTTTTACTGTTCCATTTTCCACTGCATCCATCGCTGCCTGTTCGCGTTCAAAGACGCGTGCAGGTCCTTCAAAAGTTGCGATACCAATACCGGCAGTTTTACAAACCGCACCTTCGGGAGCGAGTGATCCACCCAAAATTGTTATGCCAACATCGTTTGAAAGTGGCTTATCGGCAGCACGTAAAACGACTCCATCAGGAAATGGTGGATTGAGATCGGCTAAGTTTTCAGCCATTGTTTTTCCAGTAACGGTTAGCGTGTCACCGTGCAAATAACCAGCATCTAACAGAATCTTAAGAACAACTGGGATGCCGCCAACCCGATCTAGATCTGTCATTACAAATTTTCCGAAAGGCTTCAAATCTCCAAGTAATGGAACCTTTGATCCAATCCGGTGGAAATCTTCTAAAGTAAGTTCAACTTCAGCTTCATATGCGATGGCGAGTAAGTGCAGAACTGCATTGGTAGAGCCACCAAGTGCCATCAAAACTGTGATGGCATTTTCAAATGCTTTTTTGGTTAAGATCATTCGTGTAGTAATTCCTAAACGAATTAAATTAACAACCGCCTCACCTGATTTGACTGCATAGACATCGCGGCGACGATCAACCGCAGGAGGAGCAGCAGAACCCGGTAATGAAAGACCAAGTGCTTCACCAATTGAAGCCATAGTGTTGGCGGTAAACATTCCGCCGCATGCACCTTCACCCGGACAGATCGCACGTTCTATTTGATCTAATCGATCCTGCGTAATTAATCCACGAGCGCATGCACCAACGGCCTCAAATGCATCAATGATCGTTACATCTTCTCCGTCCACTTGACCGGGCAAAGTGGATCCCGCGTAAACAAATACAGATGCCACATCTAATCGTGCCGCGGCCATCATCATTCCGGGAAGTGATTTATCGCAACCTGCAAAGGTCACCATTCCATCAAAGCGTTCTGCATTCATAACAGTCTCAACTGAATCAGCAATAACTTCGCGAGAGACTAATGAAAAGTGCATTCCTTCGTGGCCCATAGAAATTCCATCAGAGACAGAGATGGTTCCGAACTGCATTGGGAATCCACCTGCGGCAAAGACACCTTCTTTTGATGCTTTAGCTAAACGATCTAATGACATGTTGCAAGGTGTTATTTCATTCCAAGAAGATGCAATTCCAATCTGTGGTTTTACCCAATCTTCATCGCCCATTCCAACGGCTCGTAGCATTCCGCGTTGCGGCGCTCTTTCCATTCCGTCGGTAACAACTCCTGAACGCGGTTTCATGCTGGACATACTAGTATAATATATTCTTCCTAATCATTTTGTTATTTCAATAATTGGAGCCCCACTTGTCAAAAACCGTGCCCGAAACTTTAGATCCAACTAGATGGCGAACTCTTTTCGTAGTCGCCATTGCGCAGTTGATGATCGTCCTTGATAGCTCGATCATGAATATTGCAATCCCCAGCGCCAAGATCGATCTCGGGATCTCAGATGCCAATCAGCAATGGGTGATCACTGCCTACACGCTGGCTTTTGGATCGCTTCTACTTTTGGGTGGTCGTATCGGTGACTATATGGGCCGTAAAAAAATCTTTTTAATAGGTCTGATTGGTTTCGCTGGTGCATCAGCACTTGGTGGAATCGCCTCGGCTCAGGGGCTGTTATTTGCATCCCGTGCACTGCAAGGTGTCTTTGCCGCACTCTTGGCTCCTGCCGCACTTGCAATTATTTCGGTAACTTTCACCGTTCCAACTGAGCGCGCCAAAGCCTTCGGTGTAATCGGTGCGATTTCAGGTGGCGGAGCTGCAATTGGATTAATTCTTGGTGGAACTTTGACTGAGTACTTTTCATGGCGCTGGTGCTTAGGTGTGAATGTTCCAATCGCTGTGGTTGCCGCGCTTCTTGCAATTAAATTTGTCCGCGAATCAAAAGCGCAAGGCGATAACACTTATGACATTCCCGGTGTGGTTACGGCTACCGCTGGTTTATTCTCATTAACTTATGGCTTCAATGAGGCCGCCCTTAAGGGCTGGTCAAGTCCGGCAACAATTACATTCTTAGTAGTTGCAGTTCTGCTTCTGGTTATTTTCGTAGCAATTGAAAAGCGCGTAAAGAATCCATTGATGCCACTTCGTGTAGTTACTGAGCGAAATCGGGGAGGTTCATACCTTGGCTCTCTAGTCGTAGGTGCTGGACTCTTCTCAATGTTCTTATTCCTCGGTCTATACCTGCAGGTAATTCTTGGTTACACGCCACTTCGTTCTGGCTTTGCCTTCTTGCCATTTACCGCTGGAATCATTGTCTTCGCTGGAATCGCTTCACAATTGCTACCAAAGTTTGGTCCACGCGCACTTATGGTGCCCGGCCTAATTGCGGCAAGTGCGGGAATGTTAATGATCGCTCGAATAACTCCTGAGACTTCATATACAACTCACGTATTGCCAGCGCTGCTGATTATGTCTAGCGGTATGGCCTTGGTCTTTATTCCGCTAACTTCAACTTCGCTACACGCCGTTTCACCTCATGACACAGGTGTTGCAAGTGCGATGTTAAATACTAGCCAGCAAATTGGTGGCTCTCTAGGTACTGCGCTTCTAAATACTGTTGCCGCAACTGCGACCGCAACGTACGCGGCAGCGAACACTCAGTTAGGTGACAAAGTAATGCCATTTGCTATGACTCATGGCTTTACCGTGGCATTCAAATTTAGTGCAGCGCTCTTATTTATTGGCGCAATTGTGTTGTTCTTCTTCATCAACGTGGGTAAAGATTCACTTGTCGAAACCGAAGGTGCAGGAATGCACTAAAGCTTTAAATTACGCTTGTCCCAAATGGCCAAGTAGAAGCTCGCGAACTCGCGCTGCATCTGCTTGGCCTTTTGTTTCCTTCATAACCGCACCAATTAGCGCACCCGCCGCTGGTAAATGTCCAGCGCGAACTTTCTCGGCAGTTTCGGATTGCTCTGCGCAAACTTTTTCAATGGCAGTCATGAGTGCGCCATCATCATTAACAACTTTAATCCCACGCTTAGCAACAACTTCTGCAGGAGAACCTTCTCCGGCTATTACACCCTCAATTACTTGGCGGGCTAATTTATCTGTGAGTTCACCTTGCGCAACTAGGGCAACAATTGCCGCCACATCTTTGGGAGTTATTGAAAGATCTGCAATCCCCACGTTCGAATCATTTGCTATTCGTGAAATCTCACCAAGCCACCAACTGCGCGCCTTGGTTGGGTCGGAGCCCAAGAGAACTGTCTCTTCAACGATATCTAAAACATCAGCGTTAATCATCGCTGCCATTTCTTTATCTGGAACTGCCCACTCTTCTTTTAAACGTTTGCGGCGAATTGATGGGCGCTCTGGCAAAGTTGCGCGTATCTCTTTGATCCATGCAGCCGCCGGTGCTACTGGAACTAAATCTGGTTCTGGAAAATAACGATAATCCTCGGCTTGTTCTTTGGAACGACCTGAGCGAGTTAATCCAGTATCTTCTTGGAAGTGACGAGTTTCCTGTTTTACTTTCTTGCCATCATTTAGTAACTCTGCATGACGAATCATTTCACCGCGAATGGCGCGTTCAAGTGAACGAAGTGAGTTGACGTTCTTGGTTTCTGAACGTGTACCAAGTACATCTGAACCGCGTGGCATAAGTGAAACGTTGGCATCACAACGAAGTGAACCTTGCTCCATCTTTACATCAGAGACTTTTAAGCCACGCAAAATATCGCGGAGTTCGGCAACGAAAGCTTTTGCAACTTCTGGCGCATACTTGCCAGTGCCCGGGACGATCTTGGTAACAATTTCAACTAGCGGGATACCGGCGCGGTTGTAATCAAGGAGTGAATAATCGGCGCCGTGAATACGGCCCGTTGCACCACCAACGTGTAGTGACTTGCCGGTGTCCTCTTCCATATGGACGCGTTCGATTTCGATACGGAATTGCTTGGGACCTTCTTCGGTTTCAATTTCAATATCAACAAAACCATCAAAACAAATTGGTTCGTCGTACTGTGAAATCTGGAAATTCTTTGGCATATCTGGATAGAAGTAATTCTTACGAGCAAAGCGGCTACGTGGTGCAATGCTGCAATTGAGCGCTAGACCAATTTTGATACTTGATTCAATCGCTTTTTCATTTACCACTGGCAGCGCTCCCGGAAGAGCTAAGCAGACTGGGCAAGTTTGGGTATTTGGCTCAGCACCGAAAACCGTAGAACAACCACAAAACATTTTCGATTCAGTATTTAACTCAACGTGAACTTCAAGTCCTAAAACGGGATCGTATTTTGCAATTACATCATCATAAGAAATTGTCATCGCACTCCCCCTAACGCAGGCGCTTTGGTGAGTAATGGCGCGCCCCATTTAGAAAGTAGCGCCGCTTCTAGTGCAGCACCTGTTTGATATAGGCGTTGATCTTGCATTGCCGGTGCCATAATTTGGAAACCAACTGGCAAATTATCTTCATCAGCTAAGCCAGCAGGAAGTGACATTCCGCAGATGCCGGCAAGGTTTACCGGAATTGTTGCGACATCACCTAAGTACATAGCCATTGGATCATCAACTTTTTCACCAATTTTGTATGCAGTCGTTGGGGCAGTTGGTGAAACTAAAATATCGGCCTTAGTAAATGCTTTGGCATAATCCTGAATGATCAAGGTGCGAATCTTTTGTGCGCTACCGTAATAAGCATCGTAATAACCAGATGAGAGCGCATATGTTCCCAAAATTATGCGGCGCTTAACTTCTTTACCGAATCCTGCAGCACGGGTTGCGTTCATAACAGATTCTGCTGATGCTCCCGGTCCATCTCCCATACGTAGCCCGTAACGCATGGCATCAAAGCGCGCTAAGTTAGAAGAGCACTCTGATGGAGCAATTAAATAATATGCAGCTAAGGCATATTCAAATGATGGGCAATCAACTTCTATAATTTCGGCACCGAGACCGGCCAATATTTGAAGTGACTCAGCAAAACGTGTCTGCACACCTTTTTGATAACCCTCACCTTGTAACTGCTTTATTACACCAATTTTCATTCCTTTAACATCGCCGCTCTTTGCTGCTACAACAACTGCTGGAACTGGTGCGTTCACACTTGTTGCATCCTTTGCATCATGGCCAGCAATTACTTCGTGCAATAAAGCGGTATCTAAAACTGTGCGACCAAATGGGCCAGCCTGATCGAGCGAAGATGAATATGCGATTAGCCCGTAGCGAGAGACTGCGCCGTAAGTTGGACGTACGCCAACAATTCCGGTGAGCG
Organism: Candidatus Nanopelagicales bacterium; assembly: GCA_038320375.1. Lineage (GTDB taxonomy): Bacteria > Actinomycetota > Actinomycetes > Nanopelagicales > Nanopelagicaceae > Planktophila. The sequence goes on along the minus strand of JBBQEE010000022.1, from coordinate 3,366 downwards.
CTGCGGGTTGGCGAATAGATCCGCCAGTATCTGAACCAATTGCAATTGGTGCTTGAAAAGATGAAACTGCGGCGGCTGATCCGCCTGAAGATCCACCCGGTGTGCGAGATAAATCCCAAGGATTAAATGTTGGTCCGTAGCTACTATTTTCAGTCGATGAACCCATTGCAAATTCATCCATATTTGTCTTACCTAGAATGACTATCCCTGCTGCTTTAAGTTTTGCAACCACGGTTGAGTCATAAGGTGGTTTCCAACCTTCTAATATTTTTGATCCAGCAGTTGTTGGAATTCCTTCTTGCGCCAAAATATCTTTTAGCGCTAGAGGTACTCCAGCCAGTGGTGAAAGTTTTTCACCGGCGGCGATTTTGGCATCTACTGACTTTGCTTGCGCCAGCGCACCTGCAGTATCTACATGCAGAAAAGCCTTTACTTTGGAATCAACTGCTGAGATTTGATCTAAATGCGCTTGTGTTAGCGCAACGGAAGTTGTTTCGCCCTTAGCCAGAGCGCCCGCCATTTCGGCTGCAGTTTTATTTATCATTCGGCTTCACCCAAAATTTGTGGAACTCTAAAGCGAGCATCTTCTCGAGCCGGTGCTCCAGATAACGCCTGCTCTGGAGTGAGGCTGGCGACTATTACATCCGGACGAGTAATGTTTTCAATCGGTTGTGGATGTGAAGTTGCAACAACTCCAGTGAGATCCATTTCTTGTACTCGGGCAACCGCGCCGAGAATCATTCCGAATTGTGATGAGAGACTTACGAGTTCTTCTTCGGTCATTTCGATGCGAGCTAGCGCTGCTAACTTTGCTACATCGTCGCGGGAGAGGCTACTCATCTGCGCAGTCTATAAAATCGGGCGCTTAAGAGCGAATTTGGCCGTTGCCAGTGACAATCCAAGTTGTGGTTGTCATTGCCTCTAAGCCCATTGGTCCACGTGCATGTAATTTTTGATTAGAAATTCCGATCTCTGCGCCGAATCCCATCTCTTCGCCATCAGTAAATCGGGTGGAAGTATTAACCATTACTGCAGCGCAATCTGAGAGTGCGATGAAACGATCTGCATTTACTTTATTTTCGGTAACGATCGCTTCAGTGTGACGTGTTCCGTATTTGGCAATATGGTCGGAAGCCTCTTCCACGGATCCCACAACGGCCACATTCATCTCTAGTACACCGTACTCGGTTGCCCAGTTCTCTTCGGTGGCAAGAGTTGATGTAACTTTAAATGTATCTGCCACTTTTTGGGCGGTGGCATCAGAGTGCAAAATAACTCCAGCATCAGAGAGAGCTTTCAGCGCCATCGGCAAGAATGTCGGTGCGATTGATTTATGAACTAATAAAGTTTCAGCAGCATTGCAGACACTTGGGCGATGGGTTTTTGAATTAATTAAGATCGGCAAAGCCTTTTCAATGTCAGCGAATTCATCAATATAAACATGGCAAACTCCAGCGCCAGTTTCGATCGTTGGCACAGTTGCTTCATCTACCACCATGCGGATTAAGGCGGCCGATCCGCGTGGAATTACTAGATCTACTTTGCCGCGCGCAGTAAGTAGCGCCTTGGTGGTTGTGCGATTATCCGATGGAACTAATTGAATTACATCTGGTGAAATATTTGTTTTCTCTAGTGCTCCACGCATTACATCAATCAAAATTTGATTACTTTCGCGGGCGGTGGATGATCCGCGCAGCAATGCGCAGTTACCGGATGCTAGAAGAATTACGGCGGCATCAACTGTGACATTCGGACGTGCCTCATAGACCATACCGATAATTCCAAAGGGGACTGAAATTTGTTTCAGGTACAAACCATTTGGCAGGGTTGATTCACGAAGTGTGCGACCCAGCGGATCCTCTAGCGCAGCAACTTGGCGCGCACCGGATGCGATTCCTTTGATTCGTTCAGCAGTTAGTAATAATCGATCCTGCATCTGTGGATGCATATTTTCAGACTTAGCGCGACCCATATCTTTAGCATTTGCAGCCAAGATTTCAGCGCTCCGAGATTCAATTGCTTGGGCAATTTGTTCGAGCGCTGCTTTACGTTCGGCTCCTGTTGAAGTGACAATTGAACGTGATGCTTTGCGAGCGTTCTCAGCGAGTTCTGAAATTAATTGCGCGGCATCCATAGTCTTAATTCTACCGTTTAGAGTAAAACCAGGTCGTCGCGATGTACGAGTTCGCGTTCATATTCAGCACCGAGTGAGGCTGCTAGCTCCTTTGTTGATCGGCCTAACATTTGTGGAATCTCATCTGAATCAAAGGCAACTAATCCGCGCGCGATGACTTTGCCATCACTATCTGCGATTTCAACGGTATCTCCAGAAATAAATTCGCCAGTTACTGCAGTGACACCAGCTGGCAAGAGTGAAACACCACGTTCTAGGACAGCAGTAACTGCGCCTTGATCAAGAGTTAACCGACCACGTGGTGTCGAGGCGTGAGCTAGCCACAGTAAACGAGAAGTTCTTTTTGAGGCAGCCGCTTCAAATAGGGTTCCAACTTCATCGCCCGCTAAAGCGTTCTGAGATTGTTCTAAAGAAGTTAATAACATTGGAATACCAGCGCTAGTGCAGATACGTGCGGCTTCAACTTTAGTAACCATTCCCCCGCTACCAACTCCGGCTGAACCAGCACCCCCCAAGAAGATGGAATCAATCTCGGACATCTCTTTTACGAGATGAATCGCCTTTGCACTGGATTGGGTTGGAGGTGCGTCATATAAAGCATCGATATCAGAAACTAAAACTAATAAATCGGCCTGAACTAAGAGCGCAACCAGCGCTGCTAAACGATCGTTATCGCCAAAGCGAATTTCTTGGGTTCCGACAGAATCGTTTTCGTTAATGATTGGAACCACACCTAATGAGAGCAACTTTGTAAGCGTTTGCTGCGCATTCTGATAATGCGAGCGGCGAACCACATCTTCAGTTGTCAGTAAAACTTGTGATGAAATTATTTTATGTTGAGTAAATGCCTCATTATATTTTGCAATCAATAAACCTTGACCAACAGAGGCGGCGGCTTGTTGTGAGGCTAAATCTTTAGGGCGCGCAGTTAATCCAAGTGGTGCCAGCCCAGCCGCAATTGCGCCAGATGAAACAAGAAGAACTTCGGCGCCGCGTTTATGCAGCAATGAAGCCAAATCAACAATCTTTGCTACCGCAGCAGAGTTGAGTTCTGCACCAGCACTTCCGGTTAAGGATGATGAACCAATCTTTATAACTACGCGCTTGGCGGAGGTTATCTGATCGCGGCTCACGACTTTTCCTCTACTTCCGATTCAACTACTGGCTCAATAATTTTTGGAGTCTCAGGATGTTCAATGTTGTACTCCCATTGACGGGCAATTTCTTCTTCA
>JBBQEE010000021.1:0-10121 GCA_038320375.1 Candidatus Nanopelagicales bacterium | reverse complement strand
GTTAGACGGGTAACTGATTTAGAGATTGCAGATGTAGATGGTGTACACGCCGTTCCGGGTGCACTAGATCTACTTAATGAACTTAGCGAACGAAATATTCCTTGGACAATTGTTACTTCTTGCACCACTGATTTAGCAATTGCTAGAACTAGTGCTGGCAAAATCCCATTTCCTGCAAACGCTGTTACTTTTGATCAAGTAACTCGTGGTAAGCCTTTCCCAGAACCATTTATTTTAGGCGCCGAACGAATCGGGTTATCAGCTAATTCATGTTGGGCAGTTGAAGATGCTCCAGGTGGAGTTACCTCAGCCAAGGATGCCGGTTGCACTGTTGTGGGAGTTTTAACAACACATACTCGTGAAGAGATTTCTCATGCAGATCATCACTTAGAACATTTAAGTGAGTTACTTGCCAAGGCCGGGCTTTAAATAACTACCTGTTTCCAACACTCTTTGAGCAACTAAGAAGCTTTGTCCCCGCATCTGTCTACGCAAAATTGGGTGAATAAGTACAGTAAAGTTCATTCATTCCCACCAGGGACGGTAGCTCAGTTGGTTAGAGCCCCGAACTCATAATTCGGTCGTCGTCGGTTCAAGTCCGACCCGTCCCACCAGTTTGATCCGTTGTTAATTGATTTCTAAGCGTGCTTATCAAGACCTACCGTGCGACGAAGACCGTGACTGCCAGTAAAAGAAATCGTAATAATAAATAATGAGGCACCGACCAACACGATCATGGTGCCAGATGGAACATCGGCAAAATAACTCAAATACATTCCCACTAATCCACAAAATGTTCCAATTACAGTGCTGTAGGCGAGCATTCGTCCAAACGAATTGGTGAGCATGCGTGCGATCACTGCCGGGATAACCAGCATTGCCGCAACTAGCGTCACACCAATTACAGTTAGCGTGGCCAAAATTGCTAATGAGAGAACAACCATTAGCGCTGCTTCGATGCGCGCGACTTTTATGCCAGAAACTACTGCGACATCTGGATCGAATGAACTGAAAAGAAGAGCTCGATATTTCAGAAATACAAATATTGATGTAGCAATTGAAACTGCGATCAGACCAACTATTTGACCATTTGTAATTCCTAAAATGCTTCCAAAGAGCGCGTTTTCAAATGATGGGCCGCTAGTTCCAAACTTTGCAAAGAGCGCTACACCAAGTGCAAAAGATGCAATAGTGATTACGCCAATCGCGGCATCGGCACCGACTCGACTTCGCTTGGTGACAGTTGTTATTGCCAAAGCCGATGCGATTCCCCAAAGACCAGCACCAATGGCATAGAATTTTGAAGCAAATAATTGCATTGCTGCAAAACCACCAAAAATTGAGTGTGATAATCCATGTCCGATATAACTCATGCCGCGCAGGACAATAAATACGCCAATCAGGCCAAGTAGGGCGCCAGATAAACTCGCAACGAATAAACCTTTTTGGAAAAATGCATATGCAAATGGCTCTAATAAAGTTTCCATATTACGGTTTCACTTCTAGATTCTCGAAAGATGGACCTTGATCGACAACTAGGCGTACTCCTAAATGTTCTAAGACATCCATTTTGGCGCCATATGTGCGTTCCAAAACTGCTGAGGTCATAACTTCTTCTGGAGTTCCTTCGCCAACGATCGTCTTGTTTACGCAGACCAGGTGCGGCAAATGCGTAGCCATTCCATTTAGATCGTGAGTGGTGAGCACTATTGCAACTCCATCTTCATGCAAGTCGGCGAGTAAATGCAAAATATCGTGACGAGTTGAAATATCAACTCCGCTTGTTGGCTCATCCAATAAAAGAACTTGTGGCTCTCGCAATAAGGCTCGGGCTAAAAACATGCGCTGTTGCTGACCACCAGAAAGTTCGCGTATATGTCGCTCACTTAGATCATCGATTCCCAAGCGCTCTAAAACTTCAAAGACGCTTTTCTTTTCAGCGTGGCTAGCCCATGGCTTGATACGACTAGATTTTCGCGACATGAGAACACAATCAAATACGGTGATTGGAAAATTCCAATCCACAGTTTCCAGTTGTGGAACGTAGGCAACTCGTAGATCAGGTGCGCGCCATACCTTTCCTTTAACTGGTTTTAAAGATTGAAGGAGAACGCGTAAAAGTGTGGTTTTACCCGCACCCGAGGGGCCAACAATTCCAGTGAATTGATCTTCATGTATATGGAAAGAGACATCTTCCAGCACAACCTGATGGTCGTAACTGGCTGAGACGTTATCTAATCTGATTAGCTCAGGACCAACTCCAGTACCAGTCATCGGTTGCGCCCCTTAATCAGAAAGATTTCTTTGCAATATTTTTTCGGATATTTATTGTGGATATTTTGCGCTTCCCGTATTTGGCAAGACCTCAATTGTATCAAGTGATGTCGATTTACCGCCGAGACCTACAACCATGGTCTGGTAGTTATATTTCATTAGACCAAGCCAAGAATGGCTCGCTTCACCAGGTGCTCCAGGTAGATCGTCATCTCGTAGTGAATCTTCATATCGAGCACCAGTTGCACGGCCAATTTCTTTGAGTACCGCTGAAGGAAATACTTCAGATCCAAAAATGGTCGTAACTTTTTGTGCCTTAACTTGATCGATTATTCTGGCGACTTCAGATGGTGATGGGTCTGAGAAATCTTTAGGTTGAAGCGCCCCAATTACAGTCCAGCCATATGTTTTTGCAAAGTATGCGTAAGCATCATGGTAGGTAAGTAATTTTAGATTTCCAGCAGGGACAGTTTTTTGATCAGCAGCCACGGCCACACCTAGCGCAGCGGCTTGCTTCTCAAATGTTGAAAAATTATCCGCATAATATTTTGCATTTTCAGGATCAAGTTTTGTTATTTGGTCCTGGATAACTTTGGCGTACTTGATTGCATAGCCTGGATCTGTCCAAAGATGTGGGTTCGGCTTGCCTTCTTCCTTTGGGAAAGAAAAGTCATAAAGGTAATCTGCCTCTGGCAGAGCAATTGTGCCAATTTCCACGATTTCAGTCGTATCTTTTTTATTTCGCTTCGCTAATTCAATTGTTGGATCCTCAAGCTTTAATCCATTCACAAGTATTAGGTCGGCTTCACTCAACAATTTCGCCACCGACGGTGCTGGCTCAAAGGTATGGCTATTGGTGCCTTCCGGAACAATGCCCTCAATCCGAGCGCGATCGCCCACAATAGAGGCAGCGATAGAGGTTATTGGGGAGACAGTTGTGGCAATTAAGAGGCGTGAATCTTGCTCAGGTTCGGAAGAGCACGCTGTAAGAGAAAGGGCGGCAATCAGCGCAAAGGCTGGAATAAAGATTTTTCTCATGCCTTAATTTTAGAGCCAACTGAGCCTTTATGCAAATTATTTGCAACTGCGAATATTAGGCTTTTAGAGCGGAATAGAGACTGAATTGCCACTTCTAATTGATTCTTCACATGCAATAGCTACTCGCAGCGCCTGCCTTGCTGCAAAAGGAGGACATGGATTTTCTATTTCACCAGTTACAAATTTATGAAATTGCTGCGTCTCAATCTCAAATGCTTCTTGAAATCTTTCAATGAAACCCTTGTAGGGCTGGTCGCTAAAAGTTAAATCACTATCGATCGCGTGAAGTGGGGTCTTAGCATTTAAGCCAACCGCTAATGAGTCTTTAGAGCCAAATATTTCAAATCGCACATCTTGCCCCACGGGATCATGGCGGGTACCAGTGATTGCAACCTGAACACCATTTGAAGTTGTAAGTGAAACTAATGAGACATCGGCATCATCAAATTTGGCATACTGCTGATGCTCTCTAACGGCATGGGTGGCATAAACTTTCACAATTTCTTCACCAGTAATCCAACGAACAATATCAAAATCATGAACATGTAGATCTTTAAAAATACTTCCGCTGCCCTCTAAAAACTCAGGATTTGCTGGCAGATGATCATGCGCATATAAATGCATGGCGTATAAAGTACCAACTTTCCCATCTCTCACCATTTTTTCAGCACTTCTCATTGCAGGATCAAAACGGCGCTGAAAGCCAACTTGAATTTTTGTCCCGTATTTTTTGCAGTCTGCTATAACTTGATCAGTCTCTTCTACATTTAAAGAGATTGGTTTTTCACATAAAATTGGCTTACCTAAAGGAATAAGTTGATTTAGAAAATCTAAGTGGGATTTTGTTGAAGTGGAGACAACATAACCATCAAATTCTTCATTAGTTAATTTTGAAAAATCTGAATAGGCGCAATCTAATTGCTCTGCAAGGGGTCGAACTTTTTCGATAGTTCTATTGAAAATTGTCAAGTCAACACCGGCACGAATTAGTACTTCTGCGCGGATAATACCCATCCGGCCTGAGCCAAGAATTGCAATTTTCATCAGATTAAAATTACCCCGTTTCGCCTCTCCAGATCAGCACTATATAGTTAACGAGATAAAAACTATATAGTTTTATGAAAAATTGAGGAATTAAATGGCTGAAGAATTTGACCTAATCACAGTTGGTCGCATCAGTGTTGATTTATTTGCTCAAGAATTAAATACCTCTTTTGCTCAGCCTCAGACTTTTACTAAGTCCATTGGTGGCTCACCAACAAATGTTGCTGTTGCCGGAGCACGTTTAGGACTTAAGAGTGCAGTTGTCACAAAAGTTGGTGTAGATGCGCTAGGTGGCTATGTGAAAAATAAGCTGACCGAATACGGGGTAGACACTAGTTTCGTGAACGTCGCTGAAAGCGGATTAACTCCAGTTGTTCTAGCCTCACAAGATCCACCTGAGGATCCAAAAATTATTTTCCACCGCCAGCCCTCGGCGCCAGATACTCAACTTCTAACTTCTGATCTAGATGAGCGATCATTGATAAACGCCAAAAATTTTTGGGTTAGCGCATGCGCCCTATCTACAGGTTCCACCGCTGGAAGTATTTCTCAATGGCTTAAAGTTCGAGCTAAAAAATCAGAGACAATTATTGATCTAGATTATCGCCCTGCATTTTGGAAAAATCCCGAACAAGCACGCGTTGCCACAGCTGCAGCTCTTGAACTTTGCACAATTGCAATCGGCAATATTGCAGAATGTGAAATCGCAATTGGTATCAAGGATCCGCAGGATGCTGCCTCCGAATTTCTAAATCTTGGAATTTCACTTGCCATAATAAAAATGGGCGGTAACGGAGTCTTGCTAGCGAGCAAGAATGAGCGAATTCTTGTTCCGCCACTTCCAATAAAATTGGTTTGCGGATTAGGTTCTGGAGATGCTTTTGGTGGAGCGTTGATTTATGGCCTGTCCAAAGGTTGGGGCTTGCAAGAGATAGGTGAATTCGCCAATGCTGCTGGTGCTTATCTAGCCTCTGAGTTAATGTGCTCGGATGCGATGCCGACCGAAGCACAATTACGCAAATTCATTACAAAATTTGCTCTAACCGAAGGTAGTGCTAACTAATGTCACTTGATCACTCTCGCTATCAAGCGCTTCAAATGGCGCGTATTAATGAACCAAAATCCCTTCAGTTAGCGTTGGCCAATCGTTCGCGACGCACTGTGGCTGGAAAAGATGGCAAATTATTATTGTTGGCCGCCGATCACACAGCACGCGGCATTATTGCAGCCGGTGGAAATAGCACTGCCATCGCAGACCGTTATTTACTTCTAGATAAATTAATTAGAGGTTTAAGTATCGCTGGAGTCGATGGCGTGATGGCTAGCGCCGATATTTTGGAAGAGCTCGCTTGGCTCGGCGCTTTAGAAGAGCGAGTTGCAATTGGCACCATGAATCGCGGTGGAATTTTAGGTGCAACTTGGGAACTTGATGATCGCCTAACGGCTTACGACGCCGAACATATTAAAAGTATGGGGTTAGACGGTGGGAAAACTTTACTCCGCATTGAAGAAACTGATCCCGGCGTCGCCCGAACACTGGAAATGGTCGCTCAGGTGACGACACAGTTGGCCGATCTAGAACTAATTTCAATGATTGAACCCTTGCCTTATATAAAAAATTCTGATGGCAAGGCTGTTTTAGATCCTTCAGAAGAACGTTTGATGAAAGTAATTTCTATTGCATCTGGACTTGGTTCTTCATCAGCCTTTACATGGCTAAAAATTCCAACTCCCAAAAATCCAGAGAAGGTTGCCGCAGCAACTTCTTGCCCAATCTTGCTCCTCGGTGGAGATCCCGGAAGTAATTGGCAGGATGTTTTTGATGGCTGGGATCGCGCATTAAATGTGTCAAATATTCGTGGGCTTGTGCCGGGCCGCGCACTTCTCTACGGAGATGAATTAGATGTTGAAGCCGCCGTTACTCGTGCTGCTAAATTAGTTAGAAGAGGTTCATTATGAATTGGTATAAACCAGCAGGCACACTCGCTACTAAAGAGACTGAAATTTCACTCACCCCACAGGATGCGCAGTGGGAATTCTCGGGATTTCACACATACAACTTTGCAACTAAGCCAGAATTCACACTGAATCTACTCGGGCGAGAAGCTATTTTGCTTCCGTTATCAGCCCAAGATGTAACAGTTGAAGTTGACGGAGAAATTCATTTATTGAAAGGCCGCACTGGCGTATTCGCGGCTGTTTCAGATTGGATTTACCTTCCAGTTGGCGCGAGCGTAAAGTTCAATGGGAAATCAGGCGAAATTGCCTTATTAACGGCTGAAGCAAGTGAAAAATTTCCAATTTGTTATACCGCGGCTAAAGATGTTCCAGTTGAAGTACGTGGTTCAGGAAAAGCAACTCGTCAGGTAACTAATATTGCAACGCCTTCTAGTTTTACTGCTTGTCATAAAATTATTGTTTGTGAAGTTTTAACACCAGGTGGAAATTTATCCTCATGGCCACCACATCGTCATGACAAATTTCCTGGATGCCCCACGATTAATGAAGAGGTTTATTATTTTCAAATAGGTAAATTAGGTTCAGATCATGGCGATCCTGAAGGTGTTGGCTTTTTCCATGTTTATACCGTTGATGAAAGTCTAGATGAGACTCTAACTATTCATGATAAAGATATTTACATAGTTCCTCATGGTTATCACGGACCTTCGACCGCCTCCCCTGAATATCCAATGTATTTTTTAAATGTAATGGCAGGGCCAGAGAAAGATCGAAGCATGGCGTATTGTGATGATCCAGCGCATCATTGGATCAGAGAATCATGGAACCAACAGATTCAAGATCCAAGATGTCCAATGACCTCAGCAGAAGGAATGGTAGCCAAATGAAAAGAGATATCAGGATTGCAGTTCTTGGTTTAGGTTGGATGGGACAAGCGCACTCTCGCTCTGCACTTCGAATCCCATCTCTCTTTCCAGAACGTGGCTTCCAGCCAATTTTGCAAGTTTGCGCTGATGTTGATCAATCTCGACAAGAACGAGCAGTACAAGACTTTGGATTCGTGCGCGCTACAGGTGATTGGATGGAGGCAGCAACTGCTGATGATGTGGATGCAGTTTGGGTAACTGCTCCAAATATGTTGCATCTACCGATGATTGAAGCCGCTACCAAGGCAGGCAAGGCAGTTTTTAGTGAGAAACCAATTGGTGGAAAACCTGAGCAAACTGTCGCAGCTTTTCATTTAGCCAAAAGCGCTGGTGTTCCAACGGGCGTTGGATATAACTATGTATGGGCTCCATTGGTGATGCATGCCAAAAATTTGATTGCAAGTGGTGCACTGGGTGAAATAACCCATTACCGCGGGCGCTTTTTAAGTATGTATGGAAGTGACGAATTAGGTCTACTTACGTGGCGATTTAAGTTAGCTGAAGGTGGCTACGGAGTATCTAGTGACATCCTGAGCCATAGCGTTTCTATGGCTCAGTATTTAGTTGGTGCGATAACAGAAGTTGTGGGAATGCAGAACACCACAATTAAAGAACGCCCACTTCCATCTGGAAATGCTGGTCATTATTCGCGTGGCAAGGCAGGCGATCCAAAAGGTACGGTAGAAAATGAAGATTTCGCTTCAATGCTCTGTACGTTTGCAAATGGAGCAACTGGAACATTCGAAGTAAGTCGCACTGTGGTTGGTCCCGAGAGTCAAAATGCCTTTGAGATTTATGGAACTAAAGGATCACTGATTTGGAATTTTGAAAAAATTAACGAACTTCAATACTACGAACTTGGCACATCACTTAACACTGGGTACACCACTATTTACGGTGGAGATCGATTCCCATTCCACGGCGCTTTTGTCCCTGGACAAGCCAATGCAATTGGGTTTGAAGACCTTGTTGCAATTGAAGATTATGCATTTATGCAATCTATTGTTGATGGCAAAGCCTTCGGGCAGAGCTTTAAAGAAGCGGTCGATGTGGTGAGCGTTCAACAAGCCTTAATTAACTCTTGGTCATCTCGCACTTGGGAGAAAGTTAAAGATTTAAGCCTTTAAACCAGTCGAGAGATTCTGGGTTTGCTAACGCCGATAAATTATCTACTGATTCTTTATTTATAGTTCGCGATACCGCAATTTCGACAAGTTTATTACTTCGAGTTTTTGGAAAATCTGGAGCTTCTAAAATCACAGATGGCACATGCCTTGGGCTCGCTTTGCTTCGTAGCGCTAATTTTATTCGACCCTCTAAATCGTTGCTAAATACACAACTCTTACTCAATTTTAAAAATAAAATGATTCGGGTGTCACCATCCCAATCTTGCGTTATCGCCAGCGACTCCTCAACCTCTTCAAATTGCTCGACAATTCTATAAATTTCCGCCGTACCTATGCGAACTCCTCCGGAGTTAAGGGTGGCATCAGAGCGCCCATGCATTACGTACCCGCCTTCGGGCGTTGGTTGAACGTAATCTCCATGTGTCCAAACTCCTGAAAACTTTTCGAAGTAAGAACTCTTATATTTACTCCCATCAGAATCCCCCCAGAAATAAAGTGGCATGGAGGGAAATTGATTCAGACAGACCAGTTCACCTTTGGATCCAACCTCAACTATCTGTGAATTCTGATCGTAAATCTGCACATCCAAACCAAGTGCTGGGACTTGAATCGCACCAGCGTAGACAGGCAAGGTTGGATTACCGAGCAAGAAACATCCACAAATATCGGTTCCGCCAGAAATGGAGGCGAGATGAATATCCTCTGCAACGTTTTCGTAAATATATGAAAACCCTTCAGGGCTTAGAACCGATCCAGTTGACGCGATAGTTCGCAAGTTTTCCAAATGGTGGGTTGCGATTGGATTTAAATCTAATTTACGGATCGAATCTATATATTTAGCAGAGATACCCAAAAAAGTTAATTTATGGCTCTGCGAAATATCAAAGAGACGTTCTGGCTTTGGATGCATGGGATTTCCATCATAAAGAAAAATTCCGGAGCCGGTTCCAAGTCCCATTACCAACCAGTTCCACATCATCCAACCGCAGGTCGTGTAATAAAAAATTCTATCCTCAGCCCTGATATCAAGGTGATAACTCTGCTCACTTAATACTTTTAAAAGCACTCCAGCTGCACTGTGCACTATACATTTTGGTTTTCCAGTAGTCCCAGAAGAGAAAAGAATAAATCCAGGGCGATCAAAGGCGCCGCGGATGTAGATATCAACATCTCCCTTAAATTGCGAAACCCAATTATCAAAACTTAGGTAACTAGAATTATTTGGACCGATGGCGATTATCTGCTTAACGCTAGCGAGCCCCTTGAGGACTTCTTCTATCTTTTGGATGCAATCTATAGGCTTTCCGTTGTATTGATAACTTGTAGTAACTAAAAGCGCTTTAGGTGAAATCTGCAGGAAGCGATCTAATACGGTTTCTGATCCAAAGTCAGCAGAAGTACTGGCAAAAATTGCTCCCACCTTAAGGGCTCCTAAAGCAAAAAATACCGTTTCTGCAACGTTAGAAGTAATTGCTGCAACAACATCTCCCTCAGAAATTCCCATTTGCAGGAAGCCATTTGCTACTTGATTTGTGATAGCTCGCACTTGATTTCGCGTGAACATTCGTTCTTGCCCGTCTTCAGATATTTCGGTAATTACAATCTGCTCGGATTCGCCTTGAAGTAGAGTGTCGACAACATTTAATTTCGCGCCAGGAAAGCTTTTCCCAGAGAAAATATCGTCTCCTAAATCTCCAACTACCTTCAAATCATCGAATACATATCTCCAGAAAGCGTCAGAATTATCGATACT